>CAMBBY010000084.1 GCA_945863825.1 uncultured Prevotella sp.
CACGAGGTGATTGGCGACCGCGAAATCGATTACCTCATCATCAACCACATGGAACCTGACCACAGCGGCTCTATCGCCCTCATCAAGAAATATTATCCTAATATCAAGATCGTGGGCAACAAGAAGACTCTCGGTATGCTGGAAGGCTTCTATGGCGTTACCGACGATGTGGTGGAGGTGAAGAATGGCGAAACCCTCTCGCTCGGAAATCATGAGCTGAGCTTCGTTCTCATCCCGATGGTTCACTGGCCAGAGACGATGGTTACCCTGGATGCGAAGAACAAGGTGCTCTTCTCAGGCGATGCTTTCGGCTGCTTCGGTGCGCTGAATGGCGGTATTATCGATACGGAAATCAACTGCGAGACTTTCTGGCTGGAGATGGTTCGCTACTACTCAAATATCGTGGGCAAGTATGGCGTTCCTGTGCAGAATGCCCTGAAGAAGTTGGCTGGCGTGGAGCTGGACTACATCTGCTCAACCCATGGTCCGGTTTGGCACGAGCATATCGAGAAGGTAATCGGTATGTATGATAAGATGTCGAAGTACGAGACGGAGCCAGGCCTCGTTATCTGCTACGGCACGATGTATGGCAACACCGAGCGTATGGCTGAAATCATCGCCCGTGCAGCAAGCAAGGCAGGCGTGAAGAACATCGTGATGTATAATATCTCGAAGACTCACCACAGTTACATCCTGCGCGACATTTTCCGCTACAAGGGTCTCATTGTAGGTGCTCCAACCTACAATGCCGGTCTTTATCACGAGATGGAGGTTCTCCTCTCCGAGCTTGCCAATAAGGATGTCAAGAACCACCTCCTCGGCTGGTACGGTTCTCATTGCTGGGCAAGCAAGGCAGTGGCTAAGATTCAGGAGTGGAACGAAACCAAGCTCCACTACGAGCCAGTAGGCGAGCCGGTAGATATGAAGCAGGCGATTACTCCAGAGGTCAAGGCGCAGTGCGAGGCTCTGGGTAAGGCGATGGCCGAGAAGCTGCTGGCGGAATAATTTGGCAAAATATTGAAGCCACAGAATAAAGTTTAAGGGCGGAAGAACAACATGGGTTAACAGAGTTAACAGTTAACAGTTGTTTTTCCACTCTTTCTTTGTTTAAATACCTTTAAATATTCCGTGTAATTCCCGATAAAACTTGGTGATGTCGTGTGAAAAGTGTACTTTTGCTGCAAAAATACGTGTCTTGACACAAAAATTTTCAGCGAAATGGTATATTTTGAACGCAAGGAATATCTAGATAAGCTCATCTCTGCCGAAGGCAATGGGATGATAAAGATTATCACTGGCATCCGCCGATGTGGTAAATCTTTTCTTCTTTTCAACATCTTTTGCAAGCATTTGCTTGAAAGAGGTGTTGCGGAAGACCATATCATACAAGTAAATCTTGAAGACCGTAGAAACAAGAAACTCCGTGACCCGGATGCACTTTTAGAGTATATAGATACTCAGATGGTTGACAAGGAGAAGTATTACATTCTTCTTGATGAGGTTCAGATGGTAAAGGAGTTTGAGGATGTGCTCAATTCCTATCTTCATGTAGAAAATGCTGAGGTGTACGTAACAGGTTCCAATGCCCGGTTCTTGTCAAAGGACGTAATCACAGAGTTCAGAGGACGAGGTTGGGAAATCCGCATTCATCCATTGAGCTTTTCTGAATACTACGAGGTTGTGGGAGGTGAGATGCAACAAGCTTTGGAAACCTATTATCTTTATGGAGGATTGCCTGCTGTGGTGCAGATGGAAAGCCCTGAAGCCAAGCAGAACTATCTTCGAGAGATTTATGAGACGGTTTATCTGAAAGATGTATTGGAACGTAATCGCTTGAAGAATCCAGAGGGAATGAAAGAACTGGTACGTCTCCTTGCATCTACGATAGGTTCTTGTACCAATGTCTTGAAAATCTCCAATACGTTTAAGTCGGCTGGTGGAGTAGAGATAAGTGGCAATACTATCAGCAAGTATTTGGAATACCTGCAGGATTCCTTTATCATCAGCGAGGCTTTGCGCTATGATGTGAAGGGGCGCAAATATATTGGTACTGGTACCAAGTATTACTTCGAGGACATCGGTATCAGAAATGCCGTAGTAGATTTCCGACAGATAGAATACACTCATATTATGGAAAATATGGTTTATAACGAGTTGCGGAAGCAGGGGTATACTGTGGATGTGGGATCGGTGGAGAGCTTCAAGCGAGATGAGAATGGCAAGCTGCAACGTAGGAATCTTGAGATTGATTTCGTGGTGAACCGTCATGACGAACGCCTCTATATCCAGTCGGCTTATGCCTTGTCGGATAAGGAGAAGGTAGATCAGGAGCAGGCTTCTCTTTTGAATGTAAACGATGGCTTCCGCAAACTGATTGTCGTAGGGGATAGATATCATTCGGGTTATAATGAAGAAGGCATTCTGATGATGAGCCTCTCCGATTTCCTTTTGGGGAAAGAAAATAAGAGCTAGATTGTCTTGAAGAAAATGTCAAGAGCGGAAGAACAACTGGGGGTTAACAGAGTTAACAGTTAACAGTTGTTTTTCGCCCTTTCTTTTTAGTTGAATACTCCGTTTTATCGGTTCTAATCCTAATTAATATTAAAAATGTGCAAGTTTGCCACTTTTTGATATGAAAAATGTGTATTTTTGCCGAAAAATCATATTAACGAGGAAATTATGGCAGAAATACAAAGAGAAATATTAGATAAAATGAAGGCGTGGAAGGAGAATCCGCGTCGCAAACCATTGGTGTTGCAGGGCGCTCGTCAGGTAGGTAAGTCGTGGGCATTGAAGAAGTTTGGCAGGGAATGCTTTGAGGATATGGTTTACATCAACTTTGATACGATGCCAGCCGTGAAGGAGGATTTTAAACGTACCAAGGAGCCTTTGAAACTCATTAAGTCGATGGAGCTGATGACGGGGAAGAAAATTATCCCAACTTCCACTCTGATTGTTCTTGATGAGATTCAGGAATGCAATGAAGCATTGAATAGCTTGAAGTATTTCTGCGAGGATGCTCCGGAGTACGCTGTTGTGTGCGCAGGTTCACTCCTGGGTGTGGCTCTAAATCGTACAGGAGCATCTTTTCCCGTGGGTAAGGTGGACTTCATGACGCTTTATCCCGTATCGTTTGCTGAATATCTGAGGGCGGCAGATGCCCAGCTCTATCATTCTTATCAGATGATAGACGAGGTGATGTCTGTGCCCGAGGTGTTGCACCAGCAGCTGATAGATGCTTACAAGTTGTATCTTGTGTTAGGAGGAATGCCCGAGGCGGTAAGTGCCTACATCGACACTCGTTCGTGGGCGGAAGTAAAGGTGGTTCAGGATGCTATCCTCCAGTCTTATTCCCTTGATTTTGCCAAGCACATTAGCAACAAGGATATCCCACGTGTGTTTCAGGTTTGGGGCAATTTGCAGAATCAGCTGGCTCGTGAGGACAAGAAGTTCCGTTATGCTGATGTTCAGAAAGGGGCTAGGGCGCGTGAGTATGAGGGAGCCATCGAATGGTTGTGCCTGGCAGGATTGGTGCATCGGGTTTCGGCGATAGAAACTCCTCGCTTGCCGCTTTCTGCCTATAAGAAAGACAATGCCTTTAAGCTTTATCTCAATGATGTGGGCTTATTGGGGCGCAAGTTTGATTTGGATGCTGCTACGGTATTGATGGGCGACAATCTCTTTACGGAGTTCAAGGGGGTGATGGCAGAAAACTATGTTCTGCAGGCTTTGGTTCGCCAGTATGGCAGCCAGCATTATTATTGGACTTCTGGCAATACGGCAGAAGTGGAGTTCCTGTTGCAGGATGCTGGTAAAATCATTCCTATCGAGGTGAAGGCTGACAAGAATGTTACGGCGAAGAGCCTGACGTATTATCGCAAGCAATATCTCCCTAAACTATCAATTCGTCTTTCTGCTCTTAACATGAGGAAGGACGATGATTTGCTCAATCTTCCATTATATCTGGTTGATAAATTGAAAATGTTTGTGGAGAATATGGCGTTTAATGAATAATTGAAATCTATACTGCTTTTTCTTTAGAGTTCTATATGGTTGCAAATTAAGCATGTCTCAATATGCTTAATTTGCAAACCTCGTTTTTATTATTGATATTCAATAAGTTATAAGTGTAAATTAATATAAAGAATGAGTAAATCAGAGCTTCTTTCTCCTTAGACAGCACGCTTTTGTCTGAAAAATCGCCTAGAAATGCAAATTAAGCATAAAAAAATAGGCTTATTTTTACCAAAACTTGCAGATTAAGAAATTTGTCCGTATATTTGTGCCCAAAAATAGTTGGAATTATGGAATATACGGCACTTTTAGAGAAACAGATATTGGGTAGGTTGAAGATAGACAACCCTTGGTGGACGGAAGGCAGGATACCTTCTTACTATCAGGAGATGAGTCCTCGTCTCTATCTCGACATCTTCTATCCACTGGTAAGGGATGTCAGCATTCAGCGTGCCCTCATCTTGATGGGACCTCGCCGAGTGGGTAAGACGGTGATGCTCTATCATTCCATCCAGCGGTTGATAGACGAGGGCGTATCGCCTCAGAATATCATCTATGTTTCGGTGGAAACTCCTATCTATAATAATATCCTCTTGGAACAGTTGTTTTCTTTGGCAAAACAGATATTGGATAAGGAAGACAGCCAGGAAGAATTTTATGTTTTCTTCGATGAGATACAGTATCTCAAAGACTGGGAAATCAATCTGAAATCCCTGGTAGATACTTATCACAACGTGAAGTTTGTGGCTTCCGGTTCTGCTGCTGCGGCATTGAAAAAGAGCAGCAACGAAAGCGGAGCGGGCAGGTTTACCGATTTCAATCTGCCGCCGTTGCTTTTCTTCGAGTATATCCATCTTAAGAAATATGAGCATCTGATGCGCCAATCCAAGGTGGAATGGGATGGGATAGAGAGCGATATCTATAGTACGATAGATATTGATAAGCTGAACAGTCTCTTCCTTGACTATATCAATTATGGCGGTTATCCTGAGGTGGCTTTTTCTTCCCGAATGCAGGAAGACCCGGGGCAGTTTGTTCGCCACGATATTGTAGATAAGGTATTGTTGAGAGATTTGCCGAGTCTTTATGGCATTTCGGATGTGCAGGAACTGAACTCGTTGTTTACGATGATAGCTTATCATAGCGGTATGGAGTTTTCGTATGAAAGTATGTCGAAGGAATCGGGAGTCAAGAAGGAAACCATTCGCAGGTACGTCCAGTATCTGGAGGCTGCTTTCCTGATAAAGGTTGTGAGAAGAACGGATGATACGGCGAAGCGATTCCAACGCCAAACTACTTTCAAGATTTATCTGACGAATCCTTCGCTGAGATGTGCGCTGTTTGAGCCAATCAAGATCTTGGATGGCAATATCGGAGATATGATAGAGACTGCCATTTATTCGCAGTGGATTCCGAGAAAGGGACACATTGCCTATGCCAATTGGAAGATGGGGCGTTCGCAGGGCGAGGTGGATTTGGTGGGCATCAATGATGCTTTGCAGAAGCCTTATTGGGCGGTGGAAATCAAATGGTCGGACAGGTTCTTTGACAGACCTTCTGAACTTTCGTCCTTACAGTTTTTTATGGAGAAGAATCATCTGCCTCAGGCATTGGTAACTTCCATCAGTAAGGGAGGAGTAAAGGAGATGGATTTTGGTACGCTTCATTTCATTCCTTCTGCCTGCTATGCTTATACGGTAGGAGAGAATACATTGAGGCAAGCCAGGAAGAGTTTTGGTTTGTAAGAACGTAAAAAGCGACCTTCTGCCGAATTGTGTTCTCGGTAGAAGGTCGCTTTACTTCATTTCTATAGATGATTTCCATAGAGGGTTCTATGCCTCGCAGAGCTTAGCCAGCTCTTCCAGGTTATCCGCCACTTCTATCACATCTCGCCAATTGCCGCGAATCATGCTTTTCTCTGCCAAATCGTCCAGCAGGGCGATGATGGAGTTCCAGAAGCCCTTCATGTTGTAGAGAATCACCATCTTGTGATGGTAGCCGATGGTGTGGGCGGCGGCGATGGTGAAGATTTCATCCAGGGTGCCGATGCCGCCAGGAAGGGCTACGAAGAGGTCGCTCTGGGCAAGCATCAGGTCCTTGCGGTCGCTGAGATTATCACACGGAATCTCAATGTCGAGATCAGGAAAGGTTCTGCCGCCTCTTTCTACAAGCGTCTGTCTCTTATACACATCTGACGCTGCCGACGATACTCCTTGTGTAGA
>CAMBBY010000085.1 GCA_945863825.1 uncultured Prevotella sp.
GGGAGTATGCTGCAGGTCCTTATCACGAAGATACAAACGATACATCATACACCTGCCGCCAGGGAAAGAAACCACATCCGTCTCTGTGATACGGGGCAGGCGCATCAGTTGCTCAAAATTAGAAACTCTATCTTCACGAGCCATCAAAGAAAGAGCCATTATCAGGAATGCATAAAGCATCAAATACTTTTTCATCTTTATCAGGCTTTCTTATTGTTCTATTGTTGTTTATGTTGTTTCTATTGTTGTTCAGTCTTTGTTCTACGGCCATTGTGTCGCAGTCGATGAAAGCCGACATTACAGTCGATGATTTCAGATCATCCAATCGTTGTTGCCAGCATTTCATCCGATAGAAATATTGTTGATTACGAATTGCAAAAGTAATGTTTTCAAATGAGAATGCCAAAAGAAAAGTAAAGTTTTTGAAAGATTGGTAAGTTTTTCCCTATATATATAATAAGGTGTGGAATATTTTTTGTACTTTTGCAGTCAAAGTATTCAAACATCAATGGAAAATAAACAAGCAACATTAGAATTGGGCACCAAACCGGTGGGCAAATTATTGGTACAATATGCCTTGCCTGCCATGATTGCCATGACCGCCGCTTCGCTTTACAACATCGTGGACCGTGTATTCATCGGACAGGGTGTGGGAGCAATGGCGATTTCCGGTCTGGCCATCACCTTCCCGTTCATGAACCTCACAGCCGCTTTCGGAGCCGGCGTGGGCGTAGGAGCTTCAACAGCCATCAGCGTGAAGTTGGGACAAAAGGATTATACTACAGCCCAAAACATTCTGGGTAACACAATTTCTCTGAATCTCATCATCGGTATCGGACTGAGCATTATCTGTCTGCTCTTCCTCGACTCTATCCTGAGATTCTTCGGAGCCAGCGACCAGACACTCGTCTATGCACGTGACTATATGGTCATCATCCTGCTGGGTAATGTGGTGAGCCACATGTATTTCGGCATGAATGCGCTGCTCAGGGCAGCCAGCAAGCCGCGGCAGGCCATGTACGCCACCATCTTCACGGTGATGATGAACGTGATACTGGATGCACTTTTCATCATCGTGTTCAAATGGGGAATACAGGGAGCCGCCATCGCCACCATCCTCTCGCAGCTGATGGCGATGATGTGGCAGTTCAAACTCTTCAGCAATAAGAACGAACTGCTCCACCTCAAGAAAGGTATTTACAGACTGAGAAAGAAACTGGTAGAGAACATCCTCGCCATTGGCATTTCGCCTTTCCTGATGAATGTCTGCGCCTGCATCGTCGTCATCTTCATCAACAACCAGCTGGTGCGTTTCGGAGGCGATCTCTCTGTGGGTGCCTACGGCATTGCCAATGGTATTGCCATGGTATTCGTCATGTTCGTGTTTGGCATCAACCAGGGAATGCAGCCTATCGCCGGCTACAACTACGGAGCTCAGAAAATAGACCGGCTGATGAGGGTTTTAAACCTCAGCATCATCGCAGCTACTGGCATTATGGTAACCGGTTGGCTGATAGCCATGTTCCTGCCATACTACTGCGCCAGAATGTTTACTACCGACAAGGCGCTGATAGAATTAGGCATCAAGGCCATCCGCATCGTGATGTGCTGCTTCCCGATCATCGGTTTCCAGATGGTCATCACCAACTTCTTCCAGTGCATCGGCAAAGTGAAGATCAGCATCTTCCTCTCTCTGTCAAGACAGTTGCTCATTCTCCTGCCACTCTTGGGACTGCTTCCATTGTTCTGGGATATAGAAGGCGTCTGGTACAGTATGCCAATCTCAGATTTCTCTGCCGCCGTGATTGCCGCCATCGTCATCTCATGGTATATGAAGAAACTGAAAAGAATGCACAGAGAAAATCTTCTGCAGCAGGAAATGACAGAAAAGTCAACAGTCAACAGTTAACAGTTAGAAATTGCATACTTTCCCCTGGCGGAAGGACAAAGCATCATCATACATTCATCAACTATAAAATAGAGAATTATGACTAAAATCATCATAAACGTAGGTCGCCAGATAGGAAGCGGTGGCCATATTATCGCAGAGAAGCTGGCAGAAGCCTTCGGTTGCAAGTGCTACGACCGTGAACTTCTCAATCTGGCAGCCAAGGAGAGTGGATTCTCAGAGAAATTCTTCGAGCAGAACGATGAGCAGAAGGGATTTTTCAAAGCACTCTTCCATACCCATCTCCCTTTCCTGAGCGACAGCAACTTCTATCACAATGATTTCTCACAGGAAGGTCTGTATAAATTTCAGAGCGATGCCATCAGAAAGGCTGCCGATGAGGGCAACTGCGTATTTGTAGGAAGAACAGCCGACTATGTGCTGCGCGACTATAAGAACGTGATCAACATTTTCATCACCGCCAATATCGACGACCGCATCAAGGCCGTTTGCAAGCGCAAGAACATCGACCGTGCCGCTGCCCGCAAATTCATCACCAACCATGAGGAAGAACGTGCTTCCTACTATGGCTACTATACCGGCAAGAAATGGGGACACAGCGAGAGTTACGATCTATGCATCAACAGCAGCCTGCTGGGACTGGCAGAGACTGAGAAATTCATCGAAGAGTTTATCAGAAAAAAGTTTAAATTATAAGAAATCTGACTCAGAAAGAAATTCAACTGAATAAGAATTCAGACTCAGAAGAAAACTCATAAGAAATTCAATTCATAAGAAATTTAACTCACAATATAATGAAGAAGATTATGCTTTTGGGCTCAGGCGAACTGGGCAAAGAATTTACCATCGCCGCAAAGCGTGCTGGACAGTATGTCATCGCTTGCGACAAGTATGACAATGCTCCTGCCATGCAGGTTGCTGACGAGCGAGAAGTGTTCTCAATGCTCGATGGCGACGCATTGACCGCAGTGGTTGAGAAACATCACCCAGACATCATCGTGCCTGAGATTGAAGCTATCCGCACCGAGCGTCTCTTCGACTTCGAGAAGGAGGGCATTCAGATTGTACCTTCTGCCCGTGCCGTGAACTACACCATGAACCGCCGTGCCATCCGCGATCTGGCTGCCAAGGAACTGGGTCTGCGCACAGCCAAGTATTTCTACGCTAAGACATTCGAGGAATTCAAGAATGCAGCCGACGAAATCGGTTTCCCATGTGTAGTGAAGCCATTGATGAGTTCCAGCGGACATGGACAGAGCTATGTACACAATGACGACGAACTCGTGGAGGCTTACAAGGAAGCTATGGAGGAAGGCCGTGGCGATGTGAAGGAAGTCATCATCGAGGAATTCATAGATTTCGACTCTGAGTTCACACTCCTCACCGTAACCCAGAAGGATGGTCCTACCCTCTTCTGCCCTCCTATCGGACACATCCAGAAAGGTGGCGACTACCGCGAGAGCTGGCAACCATTCCAGTTGCCAGAGGAAGCATTGAAGAAAGCACAGCATATTGCAGCCGAAGTGACCAAGGCTTTGACCGGTGCTGGTCTCTGGGGCGTAGAATTCTTCCTGAGCAAGCAGGGCGAAGTGATTTTCTCTGAGTTGAGTCCACGTCCACACGATACAGGTATGGTAACTCTCGGTCACACCACCAACCTGAGCGAGTTTGAGCTCCATTTCCGTGCTGTGATGGGCTTGCCAATAGCAGGCATTCACCTGGAGCATGCCGGATGCTCTGCCGTTATTCTCTCACCGGAAGAAAGCACCGAGCCGCTCAACTACAATTTCATGGATGCGCTGAAGGAAGATCATACCCGTATCCGCATTTTCGGAAAACCAGAGGCTCACGTAGGCCGCCGTATGGGAGTCGTTCTCTGCTACGGAGAAAAGGATGCTGACCTCAATCAGCTTCGCGACAAGGCAAAGCGCCTGGCAAAGACCGTATTGGGCACCGATCCTTATATGAAGAAATAATTCTTAAAAGAATAAGACACATCTAACCCTACAAACATTAGATGGTATATAATTCATTTTTATTCATTTGGTTGTTCCCTATCATTTTCATGGTAGGGAACAATCTTACTGTTCCGTATCGCAAATATTTCTTTCTGCTCGCCTCATACGGCATTTACATCTATTACAACAAATGGATGACCCTCACTCTTATCGCCGTGAGCCTCATCTCCTATTTCTTTGCCAAATATCTGGAAAGGAATCAGAACAAGTATCTGGAGAAAGACCAGGAGAAGAATCAAGAGAAGGACCTGAAGAAAGACCTGAGAAAGAACCTGAAGAAAGACCCGGACAAGAAGAACTACGGGAAAGAAACTATCTGCAGAAAAGGAACAATCTGTGCAGGAGTCATTGCAACCATCCTTCCGCTTGTCGTTTTCAAATACGGGCACTTCATCTCGGAAAATCTTAGTTCCTTCACGGATAGTTTCGGCTTCATCTCGGATGAAAACCATTTCTCCATCATTGCCCCATTAGGCATTTCCTTCTTCACCTTCCAGGCTCTGAGCTATGTATTCGATGTTTACCGCAAGAAATATCCAGCCGAGCAAAATCTGTCGAACTATCTCACTTACATGGCTTTCTTCCCTTCCATGATAGCCGGTCCGATCAACAGATACGACCAACTGATGCCCCAGTTGAACACGGTACAGGGTTTCAACCGTCCACTGGCAGAAAAAGGATTGAAAATGATACTTTGGGGAATGTTTCTCAAAGTAGTGATTGCAGACAGATTACAACTCTACATCGACCCAGTATTTGATGGTTTTCTACAAGAAAGTGGTTCGTCGCTCCTGATGGCAGCCATTCTCTATTCCATCCAACTCTATACAGACTTCGCCGGCTATTCGCTCATGGCCATAGGCGCAGCAGCCACATTGGGCTACAATCTCAAGCAGAATTTCCACAACCCCTACTTCTCCATCGGAATCACAGACTTCTGGCACAGATGGCACATAACCCTGACACATTGGCTCAGAGACTACATCTACATCCCACTGGGAGGAAGCCGTTGCTCGAAAAAACGGAACTATGCCAATATCCTCATTACATTCGCAGTAAGCGGAATCTGGCATGGAGCCAACTGGACCTTTATCGTTTGGGGACTACTGCACGGACTGTTTCAGGTCATCGAAAAAATATTAGGCTTACAAAAAAAGAAAGAATCCAAGTTCTCTTCAACCGACATAGAATCCTCCTCCATCAAACCGAGATATTCCTCCATTAAAAACAGAAGCATCCGGTTGGCGAGAATCGTCCTTACGTTTTTCCTCATCACATTCCTGTGGATATTCTTCCGCATGAATACGATAGAAGATGCGTGGATAGTAATTGAAAAGATATTTACCAGTCAGGACATGTATTTCGGAATCTGCGAGAAGTTTATCTACGTCTTTATCGCCATCGTATTCATTAAGGATCTGATAGACGAAATCCGTCCTTCCTGCAATCCGTTTTATCACCCAAAGAGATGGGTGAGATGGGCCACCTATCTATTCATCTTTACAAGCATCCTACTCTTCGGAGTTTTCGATGCGGGTCAATTCATTTATGCCAGATTTTAAAGTCATGAGAAAGTTTTTTGGTAAAATATCGGTATTCGTCCTGTTGATGGCACTCATCTATGTAGCCCTCAGTACAGGCTTTTACTTTCTGGAATCACATGCCAAAGGGGAAAGTGGAAGACTGAAATACATCCATGACCAGTTGAAAGCAGATCATCTGATCATGGGTTCATCGCGCGCCCTTCACCATTATAATCCCCAATATCTTACACCTTATTATAATATAGGGGAAGACCGCATGGGAATCATTTTCAATTATGGCAGGCTGCAACTGGTAGAAGAAAGGAACAAGGTGAAATCCATTATCTACGACGTGGAACCAGACTACGACCTGCTGGAAGATGACAACACAACGTATCTCGGCAATCTGCGTCCTTACTATTGGCGCGATCATATCAGCTCTATCTTCCATGACGTGGATGCAACGGAACGCTTCAAAATGCTATTTCCGTTCTACCCTTTCAACTCGCGCCTACTGAAACTTCTCGCAGATACAAGAGCAGAAGACCGTACAGACAAAAAGGGATTTGTGCCCTACGAGGGTTGCCAGGCCATCATACAGGAAAACCTGCCGCAAGACAAGCATGACAAGCTGAAATATGAATACCTGCAAAAACTCATCACGACCTGCAAGCATCAGCAGATCCAACTGATATTTGCCGCCTCTCCCCCTGTCTCTTATACACATCTCCGAGCCCACGAGACTAAGGCGAAT
>CAMBBY010000086.1 GCA_945863825.1 uncultured Prevotella sp.
TGGAACTCACCACGTGCGATACGGTGAGAAATATCACCCAAGGTCAAGCGCTTCTGAGTACGCAAGCCCTGTTCACGCTGCAACTGCTCACGCTTGTTGGCAATTTCACGAGCCTCCTGTTCTGTCTCGATAACATGGAACTGGTCACCTGCAGTAGGCGCACCATTCAAACCGAGGATGATAGCTGGCTCTGCAGGAGCTGCAGACTTGATATTAGCATTACGCTCATTGAACATCGCCTTCACACGACCCCAAGAAGTACCGGCGAGTACGATATCACCTACCTTCAAGGTACCATTGGCAACCAATACAGTAGAAACATATCCACGACCCTTATCAAGAGAAGACTCGATGATGGTACCTGTAGCACGACGGTTAGGGTTAGCCTTCAAGTCGAGCATATCAGCCTCAAGGAGCACCTTGTCGAGCAAATCGTGAACACCAATACCCTTCTTGGCACTGATTTCCTGGCACTGATACTTACCGCCCCATTCCTCAACAAGCAAGTTCATGTTCGCCAAGTCCTCGCGGATACGGTCTGGATTAGCACCTGGTTTATCAATCTTATTGATGGCAAATACCATTGGCACACCAGCAGCCTGAGCATGAGCGATAGCCTCCTTGGTAGTAGGCATCACTGAGTCATCGGCAGCGATGATGATGATGGCGATATCGGTAGCCTGAGCACCACGGGCACGCATGGCGGTAAACGCCTCGTGACCTGGAGTATCCAGGAAGGTAACCTTGCGGCCACTGTTCAGCGTAACACTGTATGCACCGATATGCTGGGTAATACCACCAGCCTCACCAGCAATCACATTGGTATTGCGGATATAGTCGAGCAAAGATGTCTTACCATGGTCAACGTGACCCATCACAGTTACGATTGGAGCACGTGGAACCAAGTCGTTCTCATCATCCTCTTCCTCGCTCACAGCCTCCTGAACCTCAGCGCTGACATATTCGGTCTTGAATCCGAACTCCTCAGCCACCATGTTGATGGTCTCTGCATCCAGACGCTGGTTGATAGATACCATGATACCAACACCCATCAAGGTAGAGATAACCTGAGTAACGCTGATGTCCATCATCGTAGCCAACTCGCTAACGGTAACGAATTCAGTAAGCTTCAGAGTCTTGCTGTCCTTCTGCTCCTGACGAGCCTGATCTTGCAATTTCTCCTGAACAGCCTCACGCTTCTCCTTACGGTATTTAGCGCCCTTCTTGTTCTGGCTCTTGCTGGTCAAACGAGCAAGAGTCTCCTTTACCTGGCGTGCTACAGCCTCGTCGTCAACTTCTATCTGACGCTGGTTGTTCTGACTGCCGCCCTTGTTATTATTCTTATTCTTATTCTTTTTCTTCTTATTGCCACCATTCTGGTTGTTCTTGTTGCCCCCATTATTACCCTGGTTAGCCTCAGCATTGATATCAACACGTTCTTTATTGATACGCACGCGTTTCTTTCTCTCACTGTGCTGCTGCGCAAGTTTTTCCTCACGTTCCTTGCGGCGTTCCTCCTTACTCTTCTTCTTAGGACGAGTACTCTGATTCAAGGAAGACAGATCGATCTTACCCAACACCTTAGGTTCATTGGCAGAGAACTTCTTCTCACTCTTGAGGGTGAACACGCTTCCAGAAGCATTTGTTTCAGCTGGCTTCTCGCCTTGTTGTGGCTGATTGTTGTTAGCCTGATTTTGCATTGACTTATGATTATTTTGCTTCTGTTGGCCATTATTTCTCTCACCATTCTGCTTATGCTGGTGAGACATCTGTCCGCCAGCATTACCTTTCTGATGTTCATGACTTGCTTTTGCTTCAGCCTTAGAAGCATTAGTAACAGGCGCAGAGCTGACGGCAGCAGACTCCTTTCCAGACGCCTTACGATTCTCAGGAGCAGCAGACTTAGCAGCAGGTTTTCCGATGCTATCCAAGTCTATCTTGCCCAATGGTTTAAACTGTTGTTTACCATTAGACACCTCGGCATTCTCCTCACGGTCTTCCTTCTGCTCTGGAACACGTTTCTTATCCTTTGTTTTCTTGGTGAAAAGCTTTTCCGCCTGGTCACGGACCTTCTTGTCCTGACTGAAGGCATCGGTCAGAGCCTTATATTGCTGATCGCTAAGCTTGAAGCTTGGTTCTGCCTCGACCTCTCCCAGGTCACTTCTCTTAGATAGGAATTCAACTGCCGTCTGAAGTCCTATATTCAATTCACGTAGTGCTTTGTTTAATCTGATGCTCATATTTATTATTTATACTCCTTTTCTTTTGTCTCTTATTTGTAATGCGATTTTTAGAGAATTACTGTTCAAACTCTGCTCGTAAAACCTTCAATACGTTATCAACAGTCTCTTCCTCCAAGTCGGCCTTTTCTACGAGCATATCGCGAGGTGCATTGAGCACTTGCTTCGCTGTATCAAGTCCGATGCCCTTGATGGCGTCGATAACCCACTGGTCGATTTCATCAGAGAATTCATCCAGATAAATATCCTCGTCAGCCTGACTTTCGTCAATCTCACGGAACACATCAATGGTATATTCTGTCAACATAGAAGCCAACTTGATGTTCATACCACTGCGACCGATAGCCTTGCTCACCTCTTCTGGCTGCAAGAACACCTCTGCCTTCTTGTTTTCATCATCTATATTAACTGAAGAAATTCTTGCAGGTGCCAAAGCACGCTGAATGAACAACTTCACGTTACTGCTATAGTTGATTACGTCTAAGTTTTCATTACACAACTCACGTACGATACCATGTACACGGCTACCCTTCACACCCACGCAGGCTCCTACAGGGTCGATACGCTCGTCGAAAGTCTCCACAGCAATCTTGGCACGCTCACCTGGCATACGGGCTATGCGACGGATAGCAATCAGTCCCTCTGCAATTTCAGGAACCTCAGCCTCCAACAGGCGCTGCAAGAAGATAGGTGCAGTACGGCTCAAGATAATCTTAGGATTGTTATTCTCATTATCCACGCGCAAGATTACGGCACGCACGGTTTCACCCTTACGATACTGGTCAGCAGGAATCTGCTCTGCCTTTGGCAAAATCAACTCATTGTTCTCGTCGTCAACAATCAGGATTTCACGCTTCCAGATCTGGTAAACCTCACCGGAAATAATCTGACCCACACGATCTTTATACTTATTATAGAGAGAATCATGTTCAAGTTCCAAAATCTTAGAAGCCAAGGTCTGACGAAGAGTCAAGATAGCACGACGGCCAAACTTATTGAAATCCACGTTCTCGCTCACATCCTCCCCAACCTCATAGTCAGCCTGGATCTTACGAGCCTCAGTCAAAGCGATTTCCTTATTTTCATCTTCCACCTCGCCATCAGCAACAACGACACGATTGCGGTAAATTTCAAAGTCACCTTTATCTGGATTAACAATCACATCGAAGTTTTCATCACTACCAAAAATCTTAGCAAGCACATTGCGGAAACTTTCCTCCAACACGCTCACCAAAGTTGTACGGTCGATATTCTTGGTTTCTTTGAACTCGCGAAATGTATCAATCATACTCGCAGTTAATTCTTGCTCTTTCTTAGCCATAGTTTATTTGAAACTTATTACGTATTTTGTATATTTTACTTTATCCATCTGGAAAGCATAATCGACTTCCTGTTTTACCGGACGCTTCTTGCCTTCCACTTTTACCTTTTCTTCAACACCTACTGTAAAATCATTGCCATCGACAGCCTTGAGGATGCCCTTTACTTTTTTGCCATCGGCATCAAGCACCTCGACTTCTTTGCCAATAAAGTTGATGTACTGCTGAGGCACCTTGAATGGCTGTCCCAATCCTGCAGAACCCACCTCCAGTTCAAAGTCTTCCTCATCACGATTCAAATGACCCTCAATATATCTACTGAGTTCCACGCAATCCTCAATCCACACACCATCGACGTGGTCGATTTCCACGACAATCTTGTTGTCTTGACTAATTTCGATGCCTACCAAGAAATATTCCTTATCTTGGAGCCACTCATCCACTAATGTTTTTACGACGTTTTTGTCAATCATATATACCTTATTAAAATAAAATGAGGAACTCTTTGCGAGCCCCTCATTCCACTGAACGTTTGCAAAATTACGAATATTTTCGATATTATCCAAAAAAAATGGAACTTTTTATTCCTAACATGCGCATTTTTAATGGATTGTGCATGGATTTCAGCTAAAATCATACTTATTTCCTTCTGATATAGGCAGGTATCGTATGCATTTTATTTTTTCTTAGGATGCAAAATCTTGGCATATTCTTCTGGAGAATTCAAGAGGCGGGACGCTTCCTTTACCACCTTGTCATATCTCAGGGAATTGCGGATGGCACCTGCCTGATAATAGTAAGCTGCCACGATCGCGTTTTCCAGCAATCGCTTGATAGTAGCCTTATTATAATCCAGATCCTTTGCCACATTATGACTCAGTTTTTTCTTCAGTGCTTCAAACTCCGGTTTGGCATCCTCATAATATCCTTCAAACTTAGCAAGTTTCTCCAAATCCTTCAAGTATTTTTCCGTTTCACGGTCATACTTAAAGTTTGCCTTCAGCACTCTTGCCTTGAATTCCTCATAGTCTGCATCCGTCAAAGCAAATTCCTCTGGTGATGCAATCGTTGGATGCTTGGCAATGTAATCTACCTCATAATTAAGCATCCCCTCATTACTGTCACGTGCTCCTGCTAAATAGAAGGCAATATTTGGAAGTGAATCTGGCTTTACCTCTACATCTGGTTTGATACCGCCACCGTCACGCACTTCTCTACCGCCCACGGTATAGAATACCTTGGTCAATGAATCTGGCACATGCTCCACATATCCACCCCTCGAATGTTTATAGTTCAAAGCCTGCACACATCTTCCGCTTGGAATATAATACTTGGCAGTGGTCAGTTTCATCTGTCCGTTGTAAGGCAAATCCATGGTTGCCTGAACCAACCCTTTTCCATACGTGCGCGTACCTAATATAATAGCTCTATCATAGTCCTGCAGACTACCACTTGTTATCTCACTGGCACTTGCCGTGTTTTCATTGACGAGCACAGCGATAGGCATCACCGTATCAATCGGTTCCACGGAAGTCTTATACTCATTGTTGGAACGTTTCAACTTTCCCTTCATCTGCAGTATCAGCTTGTTTTTAGGCAAGAACATATTGACGATACTGATAGCTTCCTGCACAGAACCGCCTCCGTTATCTCTCAGGTCGAGAACCAAACTTTTAGCGCCCTGTTTTCTCAAGTCGATAAAAGCACGACGTACATCTCTTGCAGAATTTTCTGTAAAACTATTATAGTTGATATAGCCTACCTGATTCTGCAACATACCATAATAAGGAAGATATGGCATCTGAATGGTTCGGCGTGTAACCTTCATTTTCATCTCCTTGCCCGTGCTCGGTCTTTTGATTTTGATGATAAAGGACGTACCAGGTTCACCACGGAGGTGGTCACTGACGTATGACACTTCCTTTCCAACCATAGAAGTATCTGCAATGGAAAGGATGACATCACCCTTCTTGAGGCCAGCCTCCGCAGCAGGCATATTCTCATAAGGTTCGTCGATAACCACAGTCTGCAACTGGTTGTTATATCGAATCAGGGCACCCACACCGGCATACTTACCGGTAAGCATGCGTTTCAACTCTTTCTGATCTGACTCTGGATAATAGGTAGTATAAGGATCAAGACTACCGAGCATAGCCTTGATACCATAGCCGATAACCTCATCCGCATTGAGTGTATCGACATACATCATATCCAAGTTTTTATAGATGGCATTGAAAACATCCATGTTTTTAGCCACTTTGAAATCATGGTCTTTATCTTTCTGTGCAAAAGTTGGCAATGCCAAAAGCAGAGCCAGCATTGAGATCCATATTTTATTCATGCTTACCTTTTTATTAATATGTTTATTTGCCTACAAAATTACTCATTTCTTTGTGAAAACTGCCACTTTCTGTCTTAAAATATGCCTATAAACAAGAAAAAATGCACTTTTTGAAGAAAAACTCAAAAAAAACCGGCAAAAAATTTGGTAGAATCACGAAAAGTTAGTACTTTTGCAGTCGCAAATAAGGAACATCATGTTCTTATAGATGCAAAATGCTTCAATAGCTCAGTTGGTTAGAGCACCTGACTGTTAATCAGGGGGTCGT
>CAMBBY010000087.1 GCA_945863825.1 uncultured Prevotella sp.
TAGAAATAAAATGAGCAGATATACGATGAAACACCAGCCTCATTCTGCATTCCACAGCCAGTTATCCGTATCAGCAAATCATGGATATTAAACCAGGCAAGCACTGAGTATGCCCTGTTTCATACCCTTTCTCCATACGGAGCCTCCGGCAAGATGATCCAGGAGATACTCCTCTCTATCAATGCTACAGGAAAAACGTGGCAAACACCTACTCATCAGATACTTATAGATAGAGAACATATTCTGGTTAAAGAAAACAAGGAGGATGATTTCAGAAGAATTCTGATACCAGAACCAGGCAGCTATGTGACAGCAAAAGGGAAAATAAGGATTTCCAAAGAAACGGTAGCAGAAGACTTCAAACCAAGCAAAGAGAAGCATCTGATTACACTGGATGCCAGCAATATCAAGTTTCCGCTTACGCTCCGACGCACCCAACAGGGAGATGCATTCATACCTTTCGGAATGAAAGGCAGAAAATTAGTTAGCGACTATTTAACAGATAGAAAAAGAAATCTATTTGAAAAACAGTCGCAACTCATTTTGGCAGATTCTGCCGGAAATATTCTATGGGTAGTGGGTGAACGCACTTCAGATGACTTCAGAATCAAGCATACGACAGAAACTATTCTGAAGATTGAAATCGTTCAAGATTAGATAGAGAACAATCGAGATCAGAAAGATATCGATTGAGATTAATCAGTAATCTTGGCTCCAAACTGAAGGATGAACTTGACTTTCTTCCCCTTCATGTTTTCAGGCTTCTTCCAGGAACCATCAAGTACAAGGACCTTAACACGCTTACCTGCAGGCACAGCATCCACAGCTTCCTGGAGTGTAAAGTAATTGCCACGACCACGGGTTGAAACCACATAGTCATAATGGCGAACATGCTTCTTGAGTTCTGGCACTTGCTTACCTATCTCATCAGCCAAAGCATTGGCTACCAGACGGGCGCCATATACATTATAATGGGTATTATCCTGACGTCCCTTAGGAATCTGAGGACATTCACCCGGACGGAACCACATGTGCAACTTACGGCTTCCCTCAATGCCCAACTCAGTCTCAATATCATGAGTGATCTTTGTGGCATCCACAAAAGAAACATTCAGACGACGCGCCACATTGCGAGGAGCTACAACATAGGCTCCGTGAGTATCTATGAGTGTATCACTGTTTATCTTCTCTTCGCCCGCAAAAGTCGTCTTCCTCAATTTCTCGTCGTCATCATTCTCCACTGGTGCCTGATAGAAACATCTGCGCACTACCGAATTAAACAAAACCGGGATACCACCCTTGGCACGTGTTTCCTTGACGAAACGCTCCAGATTGGCATCAAAGGTAGAGCCTGGATCTGTATGACGGTCGGCATGAGGCTTCTCGTCATTGTGACCAAACTGAATAAACACATAATCCCCCGGTTTCAGTTTATCCAATACTTTCTGCCATCTGCCTTCATCGATAAAACTCTTAGAACTTCTACCATTGACGGCATGATTATCAACGATGATTTTATCATCAAAACAACCTTGCAGTACCATACCCCATCCTCTTTCTGGATTATTCTTGGCATTACCCTTCTCAGCAGCAGTAGAATCACCTATCACAAAGATGGTCGTTACCTTACTGCCAGATGTCAGAGCGAGCACCAGAAACAGGCAGGCAAACCAGGACAAAATCTTTTTCATCATTACGATTTGTTTTTAAGTTTGAATTTTCAGTTATTATTTTAAAAAAAGGCAGGAAGACCATCCAAACTGATGCTCCCTGCCTTTATTTCATATTGGCAATAAAACAAGAAAAATATTTCTTGATAACGCCTAAGTAAATTACTTCTTGATGGCAGCGATAAGTTCATCAGCAGAAACCAACTGCTGTTCACCACTCTCCATATTCTTCAAAGTAATCTTCCCCTGTTCAATCTCATTCTCACCAGCAAGAACCACGAAAGGAATATTCTTGGCATTGGCGTAACTCATCTGCTTCTTCATCTTAGCTTTGTCAGGGAAGATTTCTGCACGGATACCTGCCTCGCGAGCCTGACGGACGATAGGCAGACAATATGCAGTTTCCTTCTCACCGAAGTTGATGAAGAGGACCTGTGTGGCATTCACAGCCTCCTTTGGATAAAGGTCGAGGGCATTGAGTACATCATAGATACGGTCTGCACCGAAAGAAATACCCACACCGCTCAATCCAGGAAGACCGAAGATACCAGTAAGGTTGTCATATCGGCCACCACCAGTAATACTGCCCATAGGAGTATCAAGCGCCTTCACTTCGAAGATAGCACCAGTATAGTAGTTCAAGCCACGGGCCAAAGTAAGATCCAGTTCAATCTCATTCTTCAAGCCTACAGTCTTCAGCGTATCAAGGATAAATTTAGTTTCCTCTACACCCTTCAAACCGATTTCTGAAGTTTCCAAAACCTTAGCAATTACTTCAAGCTTCTCATCGTTAGAACCTGATAATGAGATAATTGGCTGCAACTTCTCGATAGCTTCCTCAGAGATACCATCAGCACGAAGTTCGTCATTCACATTGTCAAGTCCAATCTTATCAAGCTTATCGATAGCCACGGTAATATCCACAATCTTCTCAGCCTCACCGATTACCTCAGCGATACCGGTCAGGATCTTGCGGTTATTGATTTTGATGCAGACACGAACACCAAACTTGGTGAAAACAGTATCCACAATTTGCATCAACTCCACCTCATTGAGCAAGGAATCAGAACCTACCACATCCGCATCGCACTGATAAAACTCGCGGTAGCGACCCTTCTGTGGACGGTCTGCACGCCAAACAGGCTGAATCTGATAACGCTTGAACGGCATCTGAAGTTCATCACGATGCTGAACCACATAACGAGCGAAAGGTACGGTCAAATCATAACGCAAACCTTTCTCACAAAGTTTTGCTGCCAACTTCAATGATCCTAAAGAATGAATATCCTCATCACTGATTTTATTCATATAGTCGCCAGAATTCAGAATTTTGAACAGCAACTTATCACCTTCCTCACCATATTTACCCATCAGCGTCTGAAGGGTTTCCATGGCAGGTGTTTCTATCTGCTGGAATCCATAGAGTGCATATACATCCTTAATGGTATTAAAGATGTAATTGCGTTTCGCCATCTCGATAGGTCCGAAATCGCGAGTACCCTTTGGAATACTTGGTTTTTGAGCCATTTATTATTGTTTTATATTAAATATTTAGTGCTTAATGTTCTGCGCAATATCTACCCTCAAAGTAAAATTAAACACAAAACATTAAACACTATATTATAAATTACTTTCTTACGATAGTTTGTTCACGGTCTGGACCGATAGAAATGATACCGATGCGAGTCTCGAGGAACTCTTCGAGGAAAGCTACGTAATCCTTGAATTCCTGTGGGAACTGATCCTCAGAAGTAAACTGAGTCATATCGGTCTTCCAACCCTTGAACTCCTTATATACTGGTTCTACATCGTCGATTTCGTATGGGAAGTCTGTAGTTACAGAACCATCCTTCAACTTGTATGCAACACAAGCCTTGATAGTATCAAAACCATCGAGAACGTCGCTCTTCATCATGATAAGTTCAGTAACACCATTTACCATTACAGAATACTTCAATTGTACGAGGTCGCACCAACCACAACGGCGCTCACGTCCTGTAACAGCACCATACTCATGACCGAGGTCGCGAATCTTAGCACCAGTTTCATCAAACAACTCCGTTGGGAAAGGACCTGCACCTACACGAGTACAGTAAGCCTTCATGATACCATATACATTACCGATGCGGTTAGGACCGATACCCAAACCGATACAAGCACCTGCACAGATAGTATTGGATGAAGTAACGAAAGGATAAGAACCGAAATCAACATCGAGCATAGTACCCTGAGCACCCTCGCAAAGAATATCCTTGCCAGAACGGAGCACCTTATTGATCTCCACCTCGCTGTCAACGATAGAGAACTGCTTCAGGTATTCGATACCTTCCATCCAAGTCTTCTCTACCTCAGTAATATCGAAATCAGTATAACCAAGAGATGCTATCTGCTTGAGGTGCAAAGCCTTATGAGCTTCATACTTCTCCTGGAAGTTCTCAAGGATATCACCCACGCGCAAACCAGTACGGCTTACCTTGTCAGTATAAGTAGGACCAATACCCTTACCAGTTGTACCAACCTTATTTTTACCCTTAGAAGCCTCGATGGCTGCGTCGAGCACACGATGAGTAGGCATGATGAGATGAGCCTTCTTGGAAATATGAAGACGGCTCTTGAGGTCATGACCGCTCTTCTCCAAGTCCTTAGCCTCCTGCATGAAGAGGTCTGGAGCCAGAACGACACCATTACCAATAATGTTCACCTTACCGCCCTGGAAAATACCAGAAGGGATAGAGCGAAGAACGTATTTCTGTCCCTCAAACTCCAATGTATGTCCTGCATTAGGACCACCCTGAAAGCGAGCTACCACATCATACTTAGGGGTCAACACGTCAACCACCTTACCTTTACCTTCATCGCCCCACTGAAGACCCAGCAGGACATCTACTTTACCTGTGTTCATTTTATAAATAGTTATTTTGACTTTTCTACTTTACCATTGTTACGTTTTCTGGTCATCTTGCCCTGACACGTACTGCACACTCCATAGATATAGAGAGCGAAGGCATCACGACGGAATCTTTGCAGCTTGGTCTCGTTGATGGCATCCACTACCAGCGGAGCCTGTATCTCCGTTACCTTACCACAAACCGTACATACCTGATGCACATGGTTTTCATTATTAAAACTTGCTTCATACTTGGTACCATCTACCAAACTATGTCGCACGACCAGCCGGAGTTCGATGAATAGATGCATCGTATTGTAAAGCGTAGCCCTACTTACGGGGAAATGCATCTTTTCCAACTGCGCCCCAAGGTCTTCGAGCGTAAAATGCCCATCTAAGCTATAAACTGCATCAAGGATTGCATAACGTTCTGGAGTCTTGCGATGCTTATTCATCTCCAGATAATTATCCAAAACATCCCTGACTTTTGACTTCACATTATTAGTCATATTACTACCTAAGTTACATAAAACGCACAAAGATAGCCATAATTTATGACATAGAGAAAACTATTCTTTTAAAAAAAACTAAATGAGGAATCTTTCCCTGTCACAAGAGGAAAAAACTGGGAACCCCACATGCAAAACGCATAATTATAACAAAATCCTTACCCCTTAGAATTTCTTTAATT
This sequence comes from uncultured Prevotella sp., assembly GCA_945863825.1. Classification (GTDB taxonomy): domain Bacteria; phylum Bacteroidota; class Bacteroidia; order Bacteroidales; family Bacteroidaceae; genus Prevotella. The sequence continues at coordinate 5,249 of CAMBBY010000087.1, forward strand.
CCTCATAGATTCTTTGCACAGGAAGTCCCATGACATTAAAGTAACTTCCCTTCAAACTCGTGCAACCGATATAACCTATCCATTCCTGAATGCCATAGGCTCCAGCCTTATCGAACGGTTTGTAATGCTCTACATAATAATCTATCTCATTCTTTGACAGTTTCTTGAAAGTAACCTCCGTAATGACAGAAAACTGCCGCTGTTTTTCCTGAGAAGTGATACAGACACCAGTCACCACATGATGGGTTTTCCCGCTCAGCATTTCCAGCATTCTGATCGCATCCGCAGCATCCTTCGGTTTTCCCAAAATGATACCCTTTCCTTCCTGGTCATTCTGTTCTTCACTGCTCGGTGCTATCACTACGGTATCAGCAGTAAGTATCAATAATTCATGGTTTCTGATATCATCTGAAGATTCCTGCTGATTGATGGCAGAATCAAGCAGAGGACGGTATGCCTCCGTTTTTTTTACGGCAATATACAGGGCAGTTTCGTACGCAGGAAGCGATTCTGGATAACTTTCATCTATACCCTGAATCACTTTCACTTCGAAAGGAATATCGAGACCTGCCAAAAGTTCCTTGCGTCGAGGCGAATTACTTGCCAATATAATTCTAAAATTCTTCATATTCTTGTTCTGTTTCCATATTAATCTACCATCCGAAAGCCTTCGCTCCCGACAGCCATTTTCCCTGTGCACGAAGCACCTGTTCCACGACATCTCTACCACAGCCTTCACCACCATTGCAGGAAGATACATAAGTAGAGATTTCCTTGATGTCAGAACATGCATCAGCAGGACAACAAGGGCATCCGCACTCTCTCATCACCTCATAATCAGGGATGTCATCGCCCTGTCTCTTATACACATCTCCGAGCCCACGAGACTAAGGCGAATC
>CAMBBY010000088.1 GCA_945863825.1 uncultured Prevotella sp.
TTAGGGTTCGTTAGGGACTTGCACCCATTAGAATAAGCTCATGCCGAGCATACAAAAGAAAGGTGTTCATCAGCCAATGATCACCTTTTTTCTTGATACCTCGCGTTTGCCAGGTATCAAGAATAGTCTGGTTTTCCCGTTCCATTAAGCTTTTTTATACCAGTTTTTCTTGGCATAACCATTTTTTCTCTGTATCTTTGCAAAAAGTTAAGCTGCAGAAGTCAAGTAAGTACGAACATTCAAAAAGTATCGGATATGACAAATTACAATCTCAGAAAGCTGCCAGCAGGCATCCAGTCGTTCAAGATTATCAGAAAAGAGAACTATCTCTATGTTGATAAGACCGACATTATTTGGAAATTAGTAACCAACGGCTTTAAGTATAATTACCTGAGCCGTCCTCGCCGATTTGGCAAGTCATTGCTTGTCGATACGCTACAGTCTTACTTCGAAGGAAAGAAAGAACTCTTCGAGGGATTGAAAATCATGTCATTGGAGAAAGAATGGAAATCATATCCCGTTGTTCGACTCGACATGAGCATGGCTGATGCCACCCCCGAAGGCATCAAGGCTTACTTTGACGAGACCTTCGCCAAATACGAAGCCCAATATGGCATCACACCAAGATCCCTGACCGCTCTGTCAAACCGATTCAAGAACATCATCGTTGCAGCATACGAACAGACCGGCCTGCAGGTTGCCGTGCTCATTGATGAGTATGATGCACCCCTACAGCACTCCTGGATGACTCCGGAACACAAGGCATGCACGGAAGTATATCGCACCGTGTTCTCTGTGCTTAAGAATGCTGATGAATACGAAAAGCTTGTCTTTATCACGGGCATCACCAAGTTCACCCAGATTTCATTGTTCTCGGTACTCAACAATCTTTCCAACATCAGTTTCTTACCAGAATATACCCCAATCTGCGGTATTACAGAAGAGGAAATTTTGGAGAATTTCATGCCAGAAATTGAAAAAATGGCAACACGTAACAAATGGTCAGTACAGGAAACCCATGATAGATTAAAGGCTTATTACGACGGATACCACTTCTCAGAAGAAAACATGGTGGACATCTATAATCCTTATAGCCTGGTCAATGCACTACAGCAATCCAGATTGAGTAATTTCTGGGCTGCATCGGGCGCCACCTCTCTCATCCCTAAGTTTGTAAACAATGCCGAGTTGCGCTTAGGCGATTTCGACCATTGCCGCATCCTGCGAAATATACTGGAGCAATCTGATGTAACAGGCGGTGGAGCTGCCCTGTTCCTATATCAGTCGGGCTATCTCACCATCAAGGACAGCGATGAATTCGGCTACGTCTTGGGATTCCCTAACGAGGAAGTGAAGCAAGCTCTCTATGAGATGGTACTCCCAGCCTTGACCCTGCGAGAGGAAGGCGATATCCAGTCATTGCAAGCCAATCTGTACTACCAGTTAGGAACAGGTCAGTTGGCAGAAGCCATGAAATCAATGAAGGCTCTCATTGCCGATGTGCCATATAGCAACAAAAAGCTTGCCTCCATGGATATGGAAGAACGCTACCGCCTCATCATCAGCACCATCCTCAATGCCATCGGCCTGAAGGTTGAAGTGGAGCACATGCTCGCCACAGGTAGAATTGATATTCTCGCCACAACTTCGAGATATATCTATGTAATAGAATTAAAGCTGAAGAACAATGGTGGTAAGGAAGCTGCCATCAAGCAAATCATCTCGAACCTATATCTAGAGCCGTTCAAGGCTGACAAGCGAGAAGTGATAGGATTGGGAATTGAGCTGGATGATGAAGGAAAAGGATTGCTGGATTGGGAAAAAGCATAAAGAAAAAAACAAGAATAAAGAAAAGACTGAAACAAAAGATAGAGAAAAGACTATAACAAGCAAAAGATGATCTCACGTTTTGCGAGGTCATCTTTTTTATTAGCGATTCCTTGACTTTTTGGCAAAACACCTAACATATTTGTACTATTTTACTTTTTTAAGGACCATAAGACAGATGTTATTGAGTATTTTTCACTATCTTTGCATCCGAAGAAATAAACAAAGAAGTAATAATCAATAAGGAAAACTTAAAAACCAACAACAATATGGACAAGATACTAAAAACGCAATTTGTCGGATTTTCCCTTGCATTGGCTCTGCTGTCATCTCTCGGCAGTCAGGCTCAGTCGCATTCTGGTGCACTGTCGCTCCCTACTCCTACGCAGGAAGCCAAACCTGGTGTAAGATGGTGGTGGATGGGATCTGCTGTAGATAAAGAGAACCTAAAGTGGAACCTCGACGAATATGCCAAGGCTGGCATTGGAGCCGTAGAAATCACGCCACTCTATGGTGTGCAAGGAAATGACAAGAATGACATTCCGTATCTCTCTCCGAAATGGATGGAGATGCTCAAATTCGTAGAAGAAGAAAATAAGAAGATTGGTATTGAAACCGACATGGCTACTGGTACCGGCTGGCCTTTTGGTGGTCCTTGGGTTCCTATCAATGAAGCTGCCTGCAAAGCTGTATTCGTGGATACTATCGTTGACGTGAAACAGAAATTGATGGAGATTGAATTCAACGTTCCTCAGAAAGAGCGTGACTTTGCCAAGCTGAAACTCATCAAGGCATATCCAGTTGAGGGACAGAACAGGAAAAAGCGTGTCATCGCTCTCTACGAAAGCCGCACCCGACAGAAAGTTAAGCGTGCCGCACCTGGAGGAGAAGGATACGTCATCGACCACTTTGACTCCACTGCCGTGGCTAATTATCTGGCACATATCGATAGTGCCTTCGTTGCCAACAAGACTCCTTATCCACATACCTTCTTCAATGATAGTTATGAGGTATATGGAGCCAACTGGACTCCTAACCTGCTGACAGAATTTGAGAAGATGCACGGATATAAACTGCAGGACAAGTTCCCTGAATTCCTTGATGGTGATGCCGTGGTGGTAAGCGATTACCGTGAAACATTAGGCGATATGCTGCTCCATAACTTCACCGAACAGTGGACCAAGTGGGCAAACAAGCGTGGTGCCATCACCCGCAATCAAGCTCATGGTTCACCAGCCAACCTCATCGACTGTTATGCCGCCGTAGATATCCCTGAGATAGAAGGATTCGGTCTTACTGATTTTGGCATCAAGGGTTTACGCAAGGATCCGGGCAAGACCCGTCCTAATTTCAGCGACCTCAGCATGCTCAAGTATGCACCATCTGCCGCCCATATCACAGGCAAGAAATATACCTCCAGCGAGACCTTTACCTGGCTCACCGAGCACTTCCGCACTTCCCTGAGTCAGATGAAACCAGATATGGACCTCATGTTCTGCGCAGGTGTGAACCACATGTTCTTCCATGGTACAGCCTACTCGCCTAAAAACGACCCATGGCCAGGATGGAAGTTCTATGCATCGGTGGATATGAGTCCGACCAACAGTATCTGGCGCGATGCACCGGAACTGATGAAGTACATCACCAACTGCCAGACCTATCTGCAATGGGGACAGCCTGACAACGACTTTCTGGTCTATCTGCCAGTAAGAGATATGTGGCGCAAGGATACCAAGAACTGGTTGATGCAGTTCGACATCCACTCCATGGCGAAGAAAGCACCGGAATTTATCAAGGTGATTCTCGACATCGACAAGGCTGGTTTCGACTGTGACTATATCAGCGACAAATACCTGCGCACCTGTACCTTTAAAGATGGTATGATCGAAACTGCTGCTGGTACCCGCTACAAGGGCATCATCATCCCAGGCAACAATATCATGCCAAGCGATGTAATCCAGCATATCTCCGACTTGAAGGCGCAAGGAGCCAAGATTATCAAGGGCGACAACATCAAGGCGATGGAACAAGCTGCAAAACCGGAACTGATGAGAAAGAACCTGGGCTTGAAGATGATCCGCCGCAACAACAGCATCGGTCATCATTACTTCATCGCCAACCTCACCGGCAAGGATATCACTTCTACCGTAGCACTGGCTGTAAACGAGAAGAACGGTATCTGGTATAACCCTATGACGGGCAAATATCACAAGGCCACTATCGGCGATAAGGGCATCGAAGTGAACCTGAAGAGTGGCGAGAGCCGCATTCTCATCACCTCGGATAAGCCTGTAAGCGAATGGAAACTCGGTTCCGAGGTGAAGGTAAGCGAAAAGGAGAAGTTTGCAGCTTCGGACAGCAAGACCATCGACCTGACCGCCAATAGCTGGAAACTGTCATTCACAGAGGAGGCCCCTAAGGTGGGCGAGATCTTCAACCTCAAGGGCTTGAAGAGTTGGGAAAATCTCAGCGAAAAGGCGAAGGTGATGATGGGAACAGGTGTTTATGAAACCACCTTCAAACTGTCGAAGGATGATGCACAGAAACTGTGGGCTATCGACTTAGGTGATGTCCGTGAAAGTGCACACGTCTATATCAATAATAAATATGTGGGCTGCGCATGGGCGGTACCATATATCCTCAACTGCAAAGACGCACTGAACAAGGGCAAGAATACTATCCGTATCGAGGTAACCAACCTGCCTGCCAACCGCATAGCAGAACTCGACCGACAGGGTGTGAAATGGCGCAAGATGAAGGAAATCAACGTGGTGGATATCGACTACAAGAAGACCACTTACGAGAAATGGACTCCTGTAGCAAGCGGACTCAACAGTTCGGTAAAACTCGTGGAATTGAAAGACTAACTCTAATCTTTTTCATTTCGCAAGTTTTGGAAATTCAATAAGAAATTCAAGTTTCGCAAGTTCAGAAGTTAAAGGAGTTAAAGGAGTTAAAGGAGTTATCGCTCCCTACGGTCGCTGAGGAGTTAAGACAACAGTCTTTTTGGCGTAGTTTTTTAAGCAGCAAGACATACGTCTTAACTCCTTTAACTTCCTGATATGCGAAAGTTCAATAAGAAATAAGCAAATTTAAAATAAGAACATAATCAATCAAAGAGTACAAATGAAGAAACTAATCCTGACAAGCCTCTGCATTCTGATGGGCATGACCTCTGTGTCTGCCCAGAATGCAGCCGTGAAAACAGCAGCAATAAAAGCTGCATCTGACAAGGAATCTCTAAAGAAGGAAATCCTGGAAGTATCACAGCGCACCAACGACTACTTCATGACGAAGTACAGTGACCCAACCCTCGACACCTATGTCAAGAAGGTACGTACGAGCAACCTCTGGACCCGTGCCGTATATTACGAAGGATTGATGGCACTCTACGAGATAGACCCTCAGCAGCGATACCTCGACTATACCGACCGCTGGGCAAACTATCACAAGTGGACTGCCCGTGGCAGCGTGAATGATACCGATGCCGACAACCAGTGCTGCCAGCAAACCTATATCGACCGCTATATCCAGACTGGCGGCAAAAAGGATTTGAGTAAGGTAAAGGAGAACCTCGACCATCAGATGAGCACCAACCGCGTTTCATACTGGACATGGATTGATGCGATACAGATGGCTATGCCTGTCTATGCCAAATATGCTAAGTTGACCGGCGAGAAGAAATATCTCGACTATGCGATGAACTCCTACAAGTGGAGTCGTGATACCTTGGCTGGTGGTCTTTTCAATAAAAAAGAGGGACTCTGGTGGAGAGACAAAGACTATGTGCCACCTTACAAGGAGAAAGATGGCAGCAATTGCTACTGGAGCCGCGGAAACGGTTGGGTATATGCTGCATTGGTACGTGTGATGCAGACCTTGCCAAAGACTGATAAGAACTACCAGTACCTGAAGAAAGACTTTATCTCTATGAGTAAGGCGATATTGAAGTGCCAGCGTGAGGATGGATATTGGAACGTTAGCCTCGTTTGTCCTGCCAACTATGGTGGTCCTGAAATGACTGGTACAGGTCTCTTCCTTTATGGCATGGCATGGGGTGTGCAGCAGGGCATCCTGCCAAGAACTACCTATCAGAAAGCAATGGATAAAGCATGGAAGGCATTGGCTGCATCAGTTCACGAAGATGGTTTCATTGGATACAACCAGGGCACAGGTAAAGATCCTGCTGCCGGTCAGCCTGTCACCTTCACTTCTGTTCCAGACTTCGAAGATTACGGCACAGGTTGCCTCCTGCTCGGTGCGGCAGAGTATTACAAGCTTTTAAAGGTAAAAAGGTAAAAAAGTAAAAAGG
>CAMBBY010000089.1 GCA_945863825.1 uncultured Prevotella sp.
TACACAAGGAGTATCGTCGGCAGCGTCAGATGTGTATAAGAGACAGGCTCAGCCAACTTGCCACTGTTCCAGCGGTCGGTAGTACCTACGAGATAACCGGTGATGCGCTGCAACTTGTCGATGTGGTGGCTTCCGCACTTAGGACAAACTTCCAGGTTGGCCTCTGCATTCTCGTAGCCACAGTCCAGACAGCGGTTGCGGTTGTGGTTTACAGAACCGTATCCCATATTGTACTTATCCATCATGTCAACCACACTGGCAATGACAGAAGGGTTGTGGGTAGCATCGCCGTCAATCTCTACATAGAAGATGTGTCCACCACGAGTCAGATCGTGATAAGGAGCCTCCACCTGTGCCTTCTTCATGGCAGTACACTTGTAATATACAGGTACGTGGTTTGAGTTGGTATAGTAATCACGGTCAGTAACGCCAGGGATAATACCAAACTGCTTGCGGTCTTTCTTAGTGAACTTACCGCTCAAGCCCTCTGCAGGAGTAGCGAGGATAGAGTAGTTGTGGTGATACTGCTCGCTGTATTCGTCGGCATGTTCCTTCATGAAGGTAACAATCTTCAGACCCAATTCCTGTGCCTCTTCGCTCTCGCCGTGGTGATGACCGATTAGGGCAACCAGACATTCTGCGAGTCCGATGAAACCGATACCCAACGTTCCGTGATTGATTACGCTCTCGATGGTCTCCTCTGGCTTCAGGTTCTCGGCGCCTACCCAGAGATATTTCATCAGCAATGGGAACTGCTTAGCCATAGCGGTCTTCTGGAACTGGAAGCGCTCGTCGAGCTGCTTGGCTGTGATATCGAGGATATTGTCAAGCTTCTCGAAGAAAGTCTTGATTCTCAATTCCTTGTTCTCGATACCCATGCACTCGATGGCCAACTTTACGATATTGATTGTAGAGAAACTCAAGTTACCGCGTGCGATACTGGTCTTCTCTCCCCAACGGTCTTCGAATACACGTGTACGGCAACCCATAGTGGCGATTTCCCACTTGTAGCGCTCAGGATCGTCAGCACGCCACTTCTCGTTCTGATTGAATGTGGCATCGAGGTTGAGGAAGTTAGGGAAGAAACGGCGGGCTGTTACCTTGCAAGCCAACTGATAGAGGTCGTAGTTGCGATCCTCTGGCAAGAAGTTGACACCACGTTTCTTTTTCCAGATCTGGATAGGGAAGATGGCAGTTTCGCCATTTCCTACGCCATCGTAAGTACTCTTCAGAATCTCGCGCATGATGCAACGGCCTTCTGCACTGGTATCTGTACCATAATTGATAGAAGAGAATACCACCTGATTACCGCCACGGGAGTGGATGGTGTTCATATTGTGGATGAAAGCCTCCATCGCCTGATGTACACGGTTTACGGTCTTGTTGATGGCGTGCTGTTCCAGACGTGCTCTTCCCTGAAGATTGTCGAGTGGCTTCTCGATATAGTCATCGATAGGCGCCTCATAAAGATCTTTGAGATCTTCGCCAGAGAGCTTCTCCAAGTTTTTCACTTCCTCCTGGTAAGACATTCTTACGTATGGAGCCAGGTAGAAGTCGAAAGCAGGAATAGCCTGACCACCGTGCATCTCGTTCTGACAGGTTTCCAGAGAGATGCAAGCCAGTACGGCTGCTGTCTCGATACGCTTGGCTGGACGGCTGGAACCATGGCCAGCTGTGAAGCCATGCTTCAGGATGATGTCGAGCGGATGCTGTACGCAAGTCAGACTCTTGGTAGGATAATAATCTTTGTCGTGTATATGAATGTAGTTGTGCAGGACGGCGTCACGAATTTCCTCGCTGAGGAGGTAGTCGTCAACGAATGGTTTTGTGGTTTCAGAAGCAAATTTCATCATCATGCCGGCAGGAGTGTCGGCATTCATGTTGGCGTTTTCACGGGTGATATCATTGTTCTTGGCATTTACAATGCTCATGAACACATCGCGTGTCTTTGCCTTGCGGGCAATGTTACGCTGGTTGCGGTATGCAATGTACTTCTGTGCCACGTCCTTGCGGGCACTCTTCATGAGCTCCATCTCGATGGCATCCTGAATGGCTTCTACGCTCATCTGGTTCTTGCCACGATAGCTTACATGGTCAGTGATTTTCTCAATAAGAGTTTCATCTTCACCCTTGTCTGTGTGCAACATGGCTTTACGTATGGCAGCCATGATTTTCTGTTGATTGAAACCAACAATGCGTCCGTCACGCTTTACTACAGTTTGTATCATTTCTATCTTTACTTTAAGATTGATATTTAATTAGCTTATTATTAACATTTTACGCAAAAAGGAGGCAGTAGAAACCTCGATTTTGACATTGCAAAGATACAAAAGATATTTGAAAGTTTTCTCTTTTGGACAACTTTTCTTTAGTTAAAAAATATTAAGTCGCTGATAATCAGGCAATTAAAAAATCGTTTTGGAAAACTTTCGTATTTTATTGTTTCCCAAAACGATTAATTGCTTATGCATCAAAGAGTTATGCGAATTTTGCCCCTAAATGTTAATTATTGCTTATCCGGATGCTTTAGTCGATAATCCCTTTATATATGGGCTTTCTGCAACTCACTTGCAGAAATCTGAGCTTATTTCTGATTCCTTTTATAGTCAAGCGCTGCACCTATTGCCGTGCAGAATTCTGAATATTTAGGTATGCGGAACCTGACATTGTAGAGTTTCTCCATGGCAGGGAATACTTCCCGGCACTGAGGCATGAGGGTCAGGTTTCCGATGAGTACGAAATCCTTGATTCCCGACTCTAAGGAGGAGAGAATTGTGGCAGAACCGATACATTGCAGTACCATCCAGATGAGGCCTTTGGCTATATCTTCGCGAGATGCGTTTGCCTTGGCATTGCTGAACAGAGATGCCACGGCATTCATTGGCAGTCCTGGCAATGGTTTGGCGCTGATATCGCCTATGAGCAGGTTGATTTTGGAAACATCACCATCTTTTGCCAGATGGGCTATCTGCTTCACGTCGTCGGTCTTGAGCATGATGCGGCTCAGTCCTGCTAAGGTGCCGCCTCCGATGCCGATACCTCCGATGTGGCGTATGTTGTCGCCTTCGCATTTCACGAGTGATGTACCCGTTCCCATGCTTACTACAATCATCCTGTCGAGCTTGCTTTCATATTTGGCACCAAGTCCGTCGGCTACGAATTCCTCGCTCTTGGAGGTAGGAAGTCCATAGATAGACTCGTCTATATAAGCAGAGCCTACGCCGGTAAGCATCACATGTTCCACCTCAGAGAGGCTGATCTGGTTGTCGTGCAGGTATTTTCCGAATGCTCCATACAGAGACGTGATAGGGTCTGTAGCCTTGATGCGGATGGGACTTACTACGATTCCGTCTTCGTCAATGCCCACAATCTTGGTGGTGGAGATACCTACGTCGATACCAATTACTATTTTTTTCATTTTAGAGATATATTGTTTTGAGTTTTTTAGAGTACACCCATCTTACAGAAAGTGATGAGCACACCATATCCGAGAATCATACTGATGAGACCGATGGTCAGACCAGCCTTCACCATATCGGTCTGCTGGATGAGTCCGGTAGAGTAGGCGATGGCATTCGGAGGGGTGGAAATAGGAAGCGACATGGCGCAGGAAGCAGCCACGGCTACACCTATAATAATAGTAGAGGTTCCACCGATGCTTTCGAGTGAACTGCCCATACCGGCACATACTACGGTCAGGATAGGAATCAGGAGGGCTGCAGTAGCGGTGTTGGAGATGAAGTTACTCAATGCAAAGCAGACGAGTCCTGAAACGATCATGATGACTATCGGGTTGAACGTGTCGAATGGAATACTCTTCACGGCATTCTCTGCTAACCCCGTACCATTCATGGCAAGACCCAAGGCAAAACCACCGGCTACCATCCAGATGACTGCCCAGTCGATTTCCTTCAGGTCGTCGGCTGTGAGCACACCGGTAAATGCAAATACGGCGATAGGCAACATGGCTACGGTATTGGCATTGATACCGAAATATTTCTTACCGAATACCCAGAGCATGATGGTCAGGATGAAGGTGGCTGCCACTACGATGGTACGCCAGTTGAACTGGATGTCTCCCTTGATCTGCAGTTCGATAGTCTTCTGTGAGAAAGGGAACATCTTGCGGATAATGAACCATGCCAATACCAGCATAATGAGTACCATCGGGCACATAATCATCATCCAGTCACCGAAACCGATGTCGAGATTGAGTCCGTCTGGTGCTGTAAGAACCTTGTATGCGAAAGCATTAGGAGGTGTTCCGATAGGCGTTCCCATACCGCCGAGGTTGGCTCCGATAGGGATGGCCATGGTGAGTGCTATTCTTCCCTTTCCGTTGGCAGGAAGTGCCTTGAACACAGGAGTCAGGAAGGTAAGCATCATGGCTGCGGTGGCAGTATTGGAGATAAACATGGAGAAGATGCCGGTGATGAGCATGAAGCCCAATAGTACATTTTCTGATTTCTTGCCGAAAGGAGCGATGAGGGTCTTAGCCATCAGTACGTCGAGTCCACTCTTGGTGGCGGCGATGGCCATCACGAAACCACCGAGGAAGAGGATGATGGTAGGGTCGGCAAAGCAGGCCATAATACCCTGATACTCCAGGAGGTTGCCGTATTCGCCTTCGGAACCTTGCATGATATTGAAGGCCGAGTCGGATACACCGAACAGCAATACGAAGATGATGACTACTGATGTTGCCCAGGCAGGAATGGCTTCGGTGAGCCATAGCATGACCGCCATGACGAAGATGGCGATGACGCGTTGCTGAACGACTGTCAGCCCCTCGATGCCAAAGCTGTCGATGGGCAGATTCCAAACTAGTGCGGTGAGCAGGACGGTGATGGCAAACATCAGAGCCTTCTTGCGATTGAAGTCGCTGCTCAAAACTTTTTTGATGGTTTCTTGCATTTTCTCTATGTTTTTTATGGATTTTGTCGGCAAATGTACGCAATATTTCCGACATAACAAAATATTAGATAGAAATATTCATCAAATACTGAGAAAAATTACAAAAAGTATCTTTATCTGAAAAAAAATGATGCAAAAGGTTGGTCTTTTGAAAATAAAGTATTATATTTGCGAAATCTTATAGTGAAAGATTATCTAACATAAATATTTTATACCATGACTCAAGTTACATTTGTTTTGGTTTTCTTTGTAGTGGTCATGCTGCTGGCATTTTCATTATACCACCACAAGAAGCACATAGAGTTTAAGATGTCGGACATAGAGAAGGCTGTCCGTAGTGCTTATCCTGAGGGTGTCACTTCTGTAAAGAAGGGAGACCTGGTAGTTGCTGTGAAGAAGTATTTCCATTGCAGTGCTAAGGATGCCCATTATATAATAGGTGTAGCTCGTAGAAAGAAGATCGTGGATATTGCTGCCGAGCAGGTATCATTGCATACGGAAAATTGCTCCTTAGAGGGCACAAAAATGCCATAGTCAGGGCGCAAAGTTGCCGTGCCTAAGCTATTTTTTCCACTCATTATCCATCATAGTCTAATGAAGCGCTTTATAGAGGTGCTAACGAAGCGCTTTATTAGGTGTTAATGATGCGCATCGTTAGGTCATGTAGATTTTCTACAAGTTATGTTCTTGAAAATCAGCAAATTACAGATGAAGTGTGATGGCGATATAAAGAATGAAACTTCTTTACATTAGCTTGGCTGAGGTTCTCGTATTTTCAGACGCTTCTGTTTTCTCTGAGAATATCGTAAATATGGAGAAGATGGAAAAATGTACTGGTAATCAGATAATTGTGTGTATTTTGACAGGATGATGGCGTGGAGGGAAATCTATAGTCGTACGATTTTAACCCCTATAGTTGTACGACCATAACTCTGGAGTTGTACAACCATAGCATGTATAGTTGTACAACTGTAACTTTATAGTTGTACAACTATAGGTCTTGTTCCTAATAGAGAGCAGAAAATAGGGTGTTTCAGTCTCTCAATCCCCCTTGTTTTTGTCGCTAGATTCAGAACTTGTAGGTGTATGAAATATGGTTATATATCTGTCTCTTATACACATCTGACGCTGCCGACGATACTCCTTGT
>CAMBBY010000090.1 GCA_945863825.1 uncultured Prevotella sp.
AAAGATTCCTTCTAAATAATAAAAAGAGAGAAACTCTTTCTTAAGGGGATTCTTAAATAAAAAGTGAGAAACTCTCTCTTAAGGGGCTTTTAAAAAGAAGAGAAAATCCCCCTAAAAAATAAGGGGATTTTAGAGGGAATTAATGATAAAGGAGGATGAAAGAAGATAAGAGGAGGAAATGGGAATGGAAGAAATCAGAAGGTGCGGCGCTCATGAGGTTCGACTTCCAGGAGGTGACTGTCTGCAGCAGGCTGTGGTGGAACTGATGGAAGGAAGGGTGGTCAACTATTTCGAGTTTCGGGATGAACTTCCCATGACGGAATGGTTGGGCGGACTCATCGAGGTAAAATGCGATGAGGAAGGAATCCGGAGAGCCTACTGGAATGGAAGAATTTTAGAATAAAACTGAGGTCGAAACTTCAGATGCAGAGCCAAGGCTTTAAAAAAAGGAACTAAGGCTTCAGATGCAGAGCTAAGGCTTTAAAGAATAAAAACAAGAATCATTAATTTTTAAAAAGGATATTTATGTTAAGCGTAGATCAATTAGAAGACAAGTTGATTGACTTGGCATTTGCTGAGGATATCGGTGATGGTGACCACACAACCCTTTGTTGCATCCCTGACGATGCGATGGGCAAGAGTCATCTGCTTATCAAGGAAGATGGTGTGTTGGCTGGTGTAGAGATGGCCAAGAAGGTGTTTGCTCGCTTTGATCCTACCATGAAGGTGGAGGTTCTCATTCAGGATGGTACTCCTGTGAAGAAGGGCGACATCGCGATGATCGTGACAGGAAAGACCCGTTCACTCCTCCAGACTGAGCGCCTGATGCTCAACATCATGCAGCGTATGAGCGGTATCGCTACCATGACCGCTAAGTACGTGAAGCGCCTTGAGGGTACCAAGACTCATATCCTGGACACCCGCAAGACTACTCCTGGTCTCCGAATGCTGGAGAAGCAGGCTGTGAAGATCGGCGGCGGTATGAACCATCGCATCGGTCTCTTCGATATGATCCTGCTCAAGGACAACCATATCGACTTCGCTGGGGGTATCGACAATGCTATCGACCGTTGCCATGCTTACCTCAAGGAGAAGGGGCTCAACCTGAAGATTGAAATCGAGGTGCGCAGCTTCGAGGAACTCGACCAGGTTTTGAAGCACGGTGGTGTAAACCGTATCATGCTTGACAATTTCTCTGTGCCTGATACCAAGAAGGCGGTGGATATCATCGCTGGCAAGTATGAGACGGAGTCTTCTGGCGGTATCACCTACGATACCATCCGCGACTATGCCGAGCAGGGTGTGGATTTCATCTCTGTAGGTGCCTTGACACATAGCGTGAAGGGCTTGGACATGAGTTTCAAGGCTTGTGATTAAGAGTGATTTAAGTGAAGAGGGAAGAATGAAGAATTCAAATGCTTTTCTCTTTGTTCTTCTGAAATATTTTTGTGGAGTTAGGAGACTTTTCTAACTCCACATTGCATTTAGGTGTATATTAATAAAGGTATATTTTATGAATAAGATTTTTGCTTCGGCCTTGATGGCTGTGGCTATGATGGGCAGTGTATCTGAGGCGGATGCCTGCACCAATTTCATCGTGGGCAAGAAAGCGTCTGTAGATGGTTCGGTGATGTGCTCTTACAGTGCCGACGACTATGGTATGTTCCAGAATCTCGCCCATTATCCTGCGGGCAAGCATGCCAAGGGCGAGATGCGCAAGATTTTTGACTGGGATACCAATGTTTATCATGGAGAGATTCCTGAGGCTGCCGAGACCTACAGTGTTATCGGTAATATCAACGAATATCAGGTGACCATCGGCGAGACTACCTATGGTGGTCGCGAGGAAATGGTGGATTCTACCGGTATCTTAGACTATGGTTCACTCATCTACGTGGCTTTGCAGCGCAGTAAGACCGCTCGCGAGGCTATCAAGGTGATGACTACACTGGCGCAGACCTACGGTTATAATTCAGAAGGTGAGACCTTTACCATCTGCGATCCTAACGAGGCTTGGATCATGGAGATGATGGGCAAGGGACCGGGCAGCAAGGGCGTGGTCTGGGTGGCTCAGCGCATACCTGACGAGGCTATCTGTGCCCATGCCAACCAGAGTCGCATCGGCAAGTTTAATATGAAGGACAAGAAGAATGTCATGTTTGCCAAGGACGTGGTAGCCTTTGCACGCAGCAAGGGCTGGTTCAGCGGCAAGGATGCTGACTTCTCCTGGAAGATGGCTTATGCCAAACCGGATTTCTCGGGTCGCCGCTTCTGCGATGCCCGTGCTTGGGCTTTGCTCAACCATTTCAAGGATATGAGCCGTTATCTGCCTTGGGCACTCGGCAAGGATCCGAATGCTGAGGATATGCCACTCTGGGTGATTCCTGACAAGAAGGTGAGCGTAAAGGATGTAGAGGCTTGCATGAGAGACCATTATGAGGGTACTCCGCTCTCTGTGGCTGATGGCGATGATATCGGTGGCGGTATCTGGCAGATGCCTTACCGTCCAACTCCTCTGACATTCAAGGTGGATGGCAAGCAGTGCTTCAACGAGCGCCCTGTCAGCACACAGCAGAGTGGTTTCGTATATGTGAGCCAGATGCGTTCCTGGTTGCCACGCGAGATCGGTGGTGTGCTCTGGTTTGGCAATGATGATGCCAACATGGTGGCTTTCACACCTATCTACTGCAGTTCTACCGTGCGTCCAGAGTGCTACAATACGCCTGGCGCAGATGCCGTGACCTTCAGCGACAAGAATGCTTACTGGGTTTGCAATATGGTGAGCAACATGGTTTATCCACGTTACAACCAGCTGTTCCCAAGTTTGAAGGAGGTTCGCGACAGTCTCGACAACAGTTATTTTGCTGCCCAGAAGCAGGTGGAGGACAAGGCGCTCGAACTCTATGCCCAGAATCCTCAGCAGGCAGTGAAGTACCTCAACGATTATGGTGTAGAGAAGGCGCAGCAGATGCTCGGTTGCTGGAAGCAGCTCCATACTTATCTCGTGGTGAAGTATAATGATATGATCATCAAGCCAACCACCAAGAATGGAACTTTCGAGCGAACGAAGGAGGGTCTCGGTGCACGCCCAGTTCGTCCGGGATATCCAGAGAAATATGCTCGTGAACTGATTAAGCAGACTGGAGATAAATTCGTTTGTCCTGAGTAGAAACTCAGGACCTGCGGGTTCTCCTTGTTCCCCTTTGTCAACCAGAAGGCTGCCAACAAGGTGAATGAGGCTCACCAGAAAGTTCATGATGCAATCAATGATGCTGCCAACAAGACCTTGCATGATTTGGCGAGATAAAGATTAAATAAGTTGAATATAGGAAAGCCTGGCTTCTTTTTCTCTTCTTAGGGAGAATTAGAAGCCAGGCTTTTTTATTGGGTAATCTGTGTCGGAGTACCGGTGAAGTATTTCATCGATTATGTAAGGGTGTATCAGAAGAAATAATTCCGCCAACTGCCACAACGAAAAAGCGCCAACTGTCACAACGAAAAAGCGCCAACTGCCACAATAGAATAGGAGAATAACAAGGTTTAACTATTTTATTTGCTTGATATTCAATGAAATATATTATTTTTGCATCAGAAATTAAAAATAAGATTTTATGAAAGAATATAAAGCAAGAATTGCAGATAAAATATTGGCAGAAAAACTGGATGCGATGGGAGCTGTTTTGATAGAAGGTCCTAAGTATTGCGGTAAGACTACTCTAGCCAGCCAACAGGCTAAAAGTATCCTGTCTATGTCTGATCCGGATACCATGGAGCAGAACATAGCCATGGCCAATACCAATATCAAACTGTTGCTTCGGGGTGAAACGCCACGATTGATAGATGAATGGCAAATAGCACCAAAGTTCTGGGATGCCGTGAGAAATGAAGTGGATAAGCGTGATGATGATGGGCAGTTCATACTAACCGGGTCTGCTGTGCCACCTAGTTATGATGAAATCTTTCATACGGGAACGGGGCGTTTTGCCTGGCTCAAACTCCGAACAATGAGTTTGTGGGAATCAGAAGATTCTACAGGAGAGGTGAGCCTTGCCAAATTGTTCGCAGCCGACAGGACGGATTACTTCGTAGAAGGAATCAACCCAATCGACTTGGAGCATCTGGCATATTTGACTTGTCGGGGTGGCTGGCCGAAAGCCTTGGATAAGAAAAGCAAGCAGGCAGCTTTACAGCAGGCCATTGAGTATTTTGAGGCAGTAACCAGATTCGATGTATCCCGTGTAGATGGAGTCAACCGTAATAGTGAATTAGCACGGAGGATTATGCGTTCGTATGCGAGAAATCAGGGAAGTCAGGCTACTGCAGGTACCATTTTGGCAGATATAGCCAACAATGAGAGTACTGAGGTTAGCGAGAATACCATCTATTCCTACATCAAGGCTTTGAAGAAGATATTTGTGATAGAGGATTCTACTGCCTGGAACCCGAATATGAGAAGCAAGTCGGCGATACGTACTTCTGATACCAGATATTTTACCGACCCTTCGATAGCAACGGCAGCTTTGGGAATGGGACCAGATGACTTGATCAATGATTTGAGTACGTTTGGCTTATTCTTTGAAACCTTGTGTGTGCGTGATTTGAGAGTCTATGCCGATGCATTAGGCGGCTCCGTTTATCATTTTCGTGATAAAAATGGTCTGGAGTGTGATGCTGTGGTTCATCTTCGTAATGGTAAGTATGGATTGATAGAGGTGAAGCTGGGTGGCGACAAGCTCATAGAGGAGGGCGCAGGAAACCTGGTGACATTGGAAAGTAAAATCGATACCGATAAGATGAAGTCCCCATCTTTCAAAATGGTGCTGACCGGTGTCGGTAAATATGCCTACCAGCGTCCGCAGGACGGCGTATATGTTGTGCCGATAGGGTGCTTGAGAGATTAGGAATTATGTTTCTTCTCTCAATTAATGCCACGTTATGTTATTGACTATAGATGATAGTCATTAGATAAGGATAAAAGTAACCATTCTGTCATTTTGATAAATCGTCAGATAATCAGATAAAAAAATGGCAGAGTGGTTACGTTTGTTTTTATTTGCTTCCCTTACTACGATTGCATTGTCGGCAAAGCATTTGGCAATTTTTGATGTCGGTTCTTCCACCTTCTCGCCAAGGCTTGATGTGATCGCCCTCCATTAATTCAAAGTCAAACTCTTTGCCACAGATGGCACATTTATGGTTCTGTTTTTCCCATATTGCCTTCTTAACCTTATCCTTGAAAGTCCGAAGGTCCAGATAACGTTCATCGCCAGTTAACACGTAAGGAATAATACCATTCGGTTTCTGAATCTCATCATCACCGATAAGATCTGAGATTCTATCCTCCATCGCCTTGATATCCAATGGCTGTTCATGATATTTGTCATAAAACAAAGCCCAATCCACTCCCTTCATGATGATTTTGAATTTCTTCATATTGAAAGTAGATATAGCCCAATTCAGTACGTTTTGAAAATAAGTCCAAAGAGGAATGGCATTCTTGTCGTGTTGATGAATCGCCATATAGCCAACGGCACTTTGTAGCTTCCCATTGCGAGTTTCATGTTCCGCCATCCACTCTAAAGCCTTTTTGAAAAAGTCTTGGCGGATAGGTGAACCATTTACCAAATCCTTACCTAGGCGATAAGCCCCGCAATTGCTTTTGGAGAAATGGTGTTTTGCATCACTAACGAAAGGCCCTGCATAAACTGCATTGCGGATTTCCTGCTCATTCAATGGCTTGCCGGCAATATTGATGGTCTTGAACCATTCCAGTTTTTCTGACTCCTTACCTTCACAAACATATACTGTCAGCTTATAGTCGAGAATTTTCTTCTGATCATCGGCTGGTTGATTATCGAAATATTTAAAATCAACTGCAAATTTTCCTGCTACGTACTGACATAGTGAAAGAGTGCGTTGCTGTCCGTCCATTACCTCATAAGGACATTCTGCATCATCACTTCTCTTCACCCAGTACATTACATTGAGCGGATATTTATTAAGCACGGTGTTGATCTGTCTCTTATACACATCTGACGCTGCCGACGATACTCCTTGTGTA
>CAMBBY010000091.1 GCA_945863825.1 uncultured Prevotella sp.
GTCTTATCGGCCATAACGGCGTAGGTAAGACTAATTTTTTGGATGCAATCTATTACCTCTCCTTTTGTCGTAGTGCCAATAATCCTATTGACTCTCAGATTATCATGCATGATGAGAATTTCTTTATGCTTGAAGGGAAATATCGCACAGAACAGGGTGATATCGAGAATATTTATTGTGGTATGAAACGTGGTACGAAGAAACATTTCAAGCGCAATAAAAAGGAGTATAAACGATTGTCGCAACATATCGGTTTAGTTCCTTTAATTTATGTTTCTCCTTCTGATTCTTCCCTTATAGAAGGAGGAAGTGAAGAGCGCCGTCGCCTGATGGATGTTGTTATTTCACAATATGACCATTCTTATATTGAATTGTTAGCTAATTATAATAAGGCTCTCCAGCAGCGTAATGCTCTTTTGAAGATGGAGGAGGAGCCTGATTTGTCCTTGCTTGATATATGGGAACAGGAGATGGCCCGTAATGGCGAGTTGCTCTTTCAGAAACGTCTTGCTTTTGTGGAGGAATTGGTTCCTGTCTTTCAACGAATTTATCAGCAGATTTCTGGTCAACGGGAGATGGTTAGTCTTCGCTATGTCTCTCATTGTCAGCGTGGTTCTTTGTTAGATGTTATTCAGCGTGATAGATTCAAGGACCGGGCAGTTGGTTATTCTCTTCATGGTGTACATCGTGATGATCTTGAGATGCTTATAGGTGATTTTCAGATGAAGCGTGAGGGAAGTCAAGGACAGAATAAAACTTTTGTGCTTGCTTTGAAGCTTGCTCAATTTGATTTTCTGCGCCGTACTTCTTCAATCACAACCCCTTTGTTGCTGTTAGACGATATCTTTGATAAGTTGGATGCACAAAGAGTAGAATCTATTGTCCAACTTGTTTCTGGTGATAACTTCGGACAAATATTCATTACTGATACGAATCGTGATCATTTGGATAAAATCCTGTCTAAAAGCGATGGTGAATATAAGATATTTACGGTCGAGGGAGGTGATATAGAATTGATGGCAAACAGTTGAGAATAGTTCTTTCTCTTTGGGGGTAAAGTTCATTTCGCTGTTGCAAAGTTCTTGTCTCTGTTGATTTGTGGCTAATGCGCTCTATTTGATTTACATTAATTATTAAAATCATTTATATCATGTTTAGAAGAAAAGTACAATCCATGCAGACCTTATTGCCAGACTTTCTGCGGCGTCAAGGTTTAGAGTCACCTCTACGTCAAAGGAGACTTTTGACTTCTTGGGATGATGTGGTAGGGGAGCCTATAGCCCGATATACCAGTGAACGTTTTATCAAAAACCAGACACTGTTCGTAAAGGTGAATAATCCTGCCTTGCGTGCAGATCTATCTATGGGACGTAGCATTTTAGTGAAACGCCTGAACGAATGTGCCGGTGCACAGGTCATTGTTGGTATTAAATTTTATTAGATATCAGTAATAATTTCATCCATGATTTTATCATGTTTTTCATAAGGAATCGAAGATTCTTTCTGAAAACTATAGCAGACTCCGATTTTATAGATGGATGGAATTTTCTTTAAGAATCGATCGTAATATCCTTTACCTCTGCCCAGGCGGTGTCCTTTGTCATCAAAGCTCATACCAGGAATGATTCCTACTTCGATTTCTCCGTATTTTTTTTCAGAAAATAGAGTTCCGCTTGGTTCTAGGATGTGATAATTACCTTCCTTAAGATCCTTTTTCCCTGTATATTCTCTTAAGATCATGTTTTCTCCGTCTGTAACTACAGGTAGTAGGACTTTTTTTCCTTCGGCTACGATTTCATCTATCCATTCATGTGTATTTACTTCATCCGGTAATGAATAGTATAGCAGTATCGTTTGTGCTTTTCTTAAACGGGGATGCTTTTTTAATTGCATAATAATAGAGAGCGACAGCTCTCCCAGTTGTGCTTGGGTAAACTGTCGCTTCCTATTTCGTATCTCTGTTCTGAGTTCTTGTTTGTTCATGACAATAGCTATTCTTATTAGACAAAGTCTTATTTAGCTTTTCCGCTAACTTTGTTTGATAATTTTCCTTTTGCCTTTTGCACAGCAACTGGCTTTTTAGGGAATGCTGCATTTTCCTCGAATACTTCCAATGTTTTCCTGATGACAGGATCATCCTGATTGATGTATTGAGACCAAGCCTGCTCATTAAGCATGTTGTAAATAATTCGACCATTGAGTACACGCTCTAAAAGTTTGTGCGACTTTCTTATCAGCAGATTGCGGCGTTGTAATCCATGCTTGTCTGCATAATTAGCAAACTTCTCAACCATGTCTTGTTTTACAAGATAATCTGAAAGTTCCATCATCTCTTTAAAGTTATTCAACTTAGGACGATTATTGTCTGTATAGATGAATGCGTATTGAAGAATCAGGCCACTCATGCTGGCTTCTTTGAAATATGAGGTCATGCCCAACGTATCTTCCGGTACGAAGATGTCAGGGGTGATACCACCACCGCCATATACCACTCTGCCCAATCCTGTATGGTAGGCAGGACCGGTGTGCTTGATGCTGTCTTGCGAGAAGAACTCACCATGCTGGTAGCGATCCAGTAAATCTTGCTCATAATCTTTATCGTCGCCCATGGTATATGGCTTCTGTATGCAACGTCCGGAAGGAGTGTAGTACCTTGCAATAGTCAGTCGGATTAGACTGTGATCTGGGAATTCCAACTGTTGCTGTACCAAACCTTTACCAAAAGAGCGGCGGCCGATAATAGTGGCGCGGTCATTGTCCTGCATGGCACCTGCAAATATTTCTGCAGAAGAAGCAGAACCTTCATTAATAAGTACCACTAAAGGTATATCCTGATAGGAACCTTTACCATCGCTGCGATATTCCTGACGTGGAGATTTACGTCCCTGTGTATAGACTATCAGCTTTTTATCAGACAGGAATTCATTAGCCATGTTTACAGCTGCCGAAAGATAACCGCCGGAGTTGTCTCGCAGGTCGATGCAGAGATTCTTGAAACCTTTCTGTGACAACTTAGCTAAAGCTATCAACATCTCAGGATAGGTGTTCTCACCGAAATTTTTAATACGAATATATCCGGTAGTTTTATCCAACATGTATGCAGCAGTGACGCTCTTGGTTGGAATCTCACCACGGGTTACGGTATAAGTTTGTACTTTATTGCTGCCATAACGTACAACGCCAATTTTAACTTTTGTATCTTTTGGACCTTTCAAACGGTGCATCGCTTCCTGGTTGGTGACAATTTTGCCTACAAAAGGTTTGCCATCTACTGCTACGATTTTATCACCAGCCAAAAGACCGGCTTTTTCTGCAGGTCCGTTTTGGATGACATTCTGAATATGGATGGTGTCGTCTCTGATGACAAATTCTACACCTACTCCAGAGAATGAGCCTTTGAGGTCGTCTGTTGCTGCAGCCGCATCTTTTGCGCTTATATAGACAGAGTGTGGGTCTAATTCTGCCAAGATTAATGGAATAGCCTCATCTACCAACGAGTCGATATTGACAGCATCAACATACTGGTCATCTATAATGTGTAGCAGATTGTTGAGTCGGTTGCTTCCAC
This sequence comes from uncultured Prevotella sp., assembly GCA_945863825.1. GTDB lineage: Bacteria > Bacteroidota > Bacteroidia > Bacteroidales > Bacteroidaceae > Prevotella. The sequence goes on from CAMBBY010000091.1 coordinate 3,569, forward strand.
TATTGATGATGTTGAGTCGGTTGCCAGAGAAGTGGTTGGAGAAAAAAGAGCCAAGAAATATACCCACCACGACACAAGCGGCCATGATGATTGGCATAAATCGATTGTTCTTGTTTTTATTCATAATCATGTTTTATACTAACGTTATATTCTACTATTTGCTCTTGTTTGTATTTGTCATGAGAAGCCTATTCATTTTCAGTTTGAGCAATTTGCTGGTTTATATCCAGATACTCAACTTTAATCCCTGCTCTTTCCATGAGTTGGATTCCATCATTGAGTCTGTATTTTTCTGCATATACTACGCGCTTGATTCCTGCTTGAATGATGAGTTTGGCACATTCTATACAAGGAGATGCGGTTACGTAGAGTGTACTGCCGTCACTATTATTGCTGCTTCTTGCCAATTTTGTGATGGCATTGGCTTCTGCATGGAGAACATACGGTTTGGTAATATCATTTTCTTCGCAGATATTCTCGAAGCCGCTTGGAGTACCATTGTATCCATCACTGATAATCATTTTATCTTTGACTACCAGTGCTCCTACCTGTCTGCGTTTGCAATAACTGTTTTCTGCCCAAATGCGAGCCATTCTTAAATATCGCAAATCCAGTTTTGTCTGCTTAGAAAGTCCGTTCTCCATAACCTTTTAATTAACATTCATATTTTTCTTTATTTCGTTTCTCTCAAGCAAGGCATCTATCGTAGGTTCTTGACCACGGAATCGCTTATATAATGTCATTGGGTGTTCAGTTCCTCCTTTAGACAAAATATTATCTCTGAAACTTTTTGCTGTAACTTGATCGAAGATACCATTTTTCTTGAAAACGCTGAATGCATCAGCATCCAGTACTTCGGCCCATTTATAGCTGTAGTATCCCGCAGCATATCCACCAGCCATGATGTGGGAGAAGGTTACAGTCATACAGGTGTCTGGTAACTGAGGTAGAATCATGGCCTTTTCCCATGCTTTCTTTTCGAATGGGATGATGTCGTCTGTGAACGCATCTTTTTTCGTGTAATATGCCATATCAAGAAGTCCAAAACTTACCTGTCTCAAGCACGCATAAGCCGCCATGAAGTTGCGGCTTTTGACGATGCGCTCTGTCAGTTCGTCAGGTAAAGGCTCGCCTGTTTCATAATGGAAGGCAAATGTGCGTAGAAAATCTTTTTCTATGGCATAGTTCTCCATAAATTGGGATGGTAATTCTACGAAGTCCCACCAGACGTTTGTACCTGAAAGGCTTTCAAAACGGGTGTTGGCAAACATACCATGTAAACTGTGACCGAATTCGTGCAGGAATGTCTCTACTTCTCCTAATGTCAGAAGAGCAGGCTTTTCCTCTGTAGGCTTGGTGAAATTAGTCACTACGCTTACATGAGGTCGTACATTGTTGCCTTTATGGTCTATCCATTGCCCTTGGAATTCAGTCATCCATGCCCCTCCTTGTTTACCCTTTCGTGGGAAGAAGTCTGCATAGAATACAGCGAGATAACTGCCGTCTTTATCGAATACTTCGTATGCTTTTACGTCAGGATGATATACCGGTATTTCCTTGTTTTCTTTGAAGGTGATTCCATATAACTTGTTTGCAAGACCGAATACTCCCTCGATTACTTTGTCCAACTGGAAATATGGTCGTAGCATTTCGGCATCCAGATTGAATTTCTTCATCTGGAGTTTGTGTGAATAGAAACTGAAGTCCCATGGCTGCATTTCGAAATCGTTACCTTCCATCTCCTTTGCCAGTTCTTCGATTTCCTTCACCTCCTTGATAGCAGTTGGTTTATAGGCATCAATGAGATCATTCAGAAGTTTATAGACATTTTCTACATTGCTTGCCATGCGATGCTTGAGTACATAGTCTGCATAGGTACTGTAACCCAAAAGCTGAGCCAGTTCGCGTCGAAGGTTGATGAGGCGCTTGCAGATTTCCAGATTGTTGGAGTCATTGTCATGGGTACACTCTGTATTGCGTGCCATATACATTTCCTTTCGTAACTCACGCTGTGTAGAGTAAGTCATGAAAGGAGAGTAGCTTGGATAATCTAACGTAAATATCCATCCCTCTTTTTCTTGCTCCTTGGCATTCTGGGCAGCTGCTGCAATGGCTGTATTTGGAAGACCGTCCAGCTGGGCCTCGTCTGTTATATGCAATGTATATGCTTTGTTCTCCTTTAATACATTTTGAGAAAACTGGAGTGTGAGCATACTGGCTTCTTCTGTCAGTTTGCGGAGTTTTTCCTTTCCTTCTTCATCGAGCAAGGCACCACTTCTTACAAAACCATCATAACTTGTATCGAGCAGCATCTGTTCTTCTGCAGTCAACTCTCGGTTGGGATGATCATGTACAAACTTGACTCTTTCAAATAACTTCTTGTTCAGAGTGATGTCATTGGCATGCTTGGTGAGGATAGGACTTAGCTTCTGTGCCAACTGTCTCTTATACACATCTCCGAGCCCACGAGACTAAGGCGAATCTC
>CAMBBY010000092.1 GCA_945863825.1 uncultured Prevotella sp.
ACACAAGGAGTATCGTCGGCAGCGTCAGATGTGTATAAGAGACAGATCTATAATGGCGAATATTACAAGGTGCTGCCATTCATCGTGGAACTGCGCAACAGGGGCGACAAGGATGTCAACGAGATAGAAACCTGTCTGGATGCCCTCTACGGAGTGATGCTGCTCCGACTGCAGAAGAAGCCGATTACCCCGGAAACAGAGCGTGCCATCAAGGAGATAACCACCTTCGTGGGACTGCTCAGCGACTACTATATCAAGGATCGCACCGAGGGACTGAAATTTGACGACGACATGTAGTTATACATTATTATATATACATATTTTAAAATCATATAAATCATAGATGAAAGAAATAGAAAGAAGAAGAACGTTTGCCATTATCTCTCACCCGGATGCTGGTAAGACAACATTGACCGAGAAATTCTTGCTTTTCGGTGGACAGATACAGGTGGCTGGTGCCGTAAAGAACAATAAGATACGCAAGTCTGCCACTTCCGACTGGATGGACATCGAGAAGCAGCGTGGTATCTCTGTATCTACTTCTGTGATGGAGTTTGATTATCTCCCAGACGGACAGTCTGGCGAACCATATAAGGTGAACATCCTCGATACTCCGGGTCACCAGGACTTCTGCGAGGATACCTACCGCACACTTACTGCCGTGGATTCTGCCATCATCGTGGTGGATTCTGCCAAGGGTGTGGAGGCGCAGACCCGCAAGCTGATGGAGGTGTGCCGTATGCGCAATACGCCGGTTATCATCTTCATCAACAAGATGGACCGCGAGGGTCGTGATCCGTTCGACGTGCTCGATGAGCTGGAGGAGGAACTCAAGATTTCCGTTCGTCCGCTCTCATGGCCTATCGGACAGGGCGCCCGATTCAAGGGTGTATATAATATCTACGAGCATCAGCTCAACCTCTTTACGCCTAACAAGCAGCGCGTAACCGAAAAGGTGGAGGTGGATGTGCAGTCTGAGGAGCTCGACCAGCGAGTAGGCGAGCGCGAGGCTGCCCAGTTGCGCGAGGAACTGGAACTGGTGGATGGCGTATATCCTGAGTTTGACGTCGAGACCTACCGCTCTGCCGAGGTGGCTCCTGTGTTCTTCGGTTCTGCATTGAACAACTTCGGTGTGCAGGAACTCTTGGACTGCTTCGTTCAGATAGCTCCATCGCCAAGACCTACCAAGGCTGAGGAGCGCATGGTGGAGCCTGAGGAGCCTAAGTTTACGGGTTTCATCTTCAAGATTACTGCCAATATCGACCCTAACCACCGTTCCTGCATCGCATTCTGCAAGATCTGTTCGGGCAAGTTTGTGCGCAATCAGCCTTACTATCATGTGCGCCTCGACAAGACCGTGCGTTTCTCTTCGCCAACCCAGTTTATGGCGCAGCGCAAGAGTACCATCGACGAGGCTTATCCGGGCGATATCGTAGGTTTGCCAGACAATGGCATCTTCAAGATAGGTGATACGCTGACCGAGGGTGAGAAGATTCACTTCCGCGGTTTGCCATCCTTCTCTCCACTGCTCTTCAAGTATATCGAGAATGATGATCCGATGAAGAGCAAGCAGTTCCAGAAGGGATTGGAGCAGCTGATGAACGAGGGTGTGGCACAGTTGTTTGTCAACCAGTTTAATGGTCGCCGCATTGTGGGAACCGTGGGTCAGCTTCAGTTTGAGGTGATCCAGTACCGTCTGGAGAACGAGTATAATGCCAAGTGCCGTTGGGAGCCAGTTCACTTGCATAAGGCATGCTGGATAGAGGCCGACGACGAGAAGGAATTAGAGAGCTTCAAGAAGCGCAAGTACCAGTACATGGCGAAGGATATCGAGGGCAGGGATGTGTTCCTGGCCGATTCAGGCTATGTATTGAGCATGGCGCAGCAGGATTTCGAGCATATCAAGTTCCACTTTACTTCGGAATTCTAATAATATAAAAGGATAACTTTTAAAAAATAATAAGAGATGATAGATGAAATGGCAGAAAAACCGGGCGCAATAGCCAAAATGGTAGCGTGGCAGAAGGAGCATATCTCCGACCGCCAGATGACGCTTATCCTGGCTTTTGTCATCGGTCTGCTTGCCTCCGTTGCCGGATTTTTCCTGCATAGTATCGTGCACGAGATACAGATATTGCTCACTTCGGGTTTTGAGAAAAGCACCTACAATCTGCTTTTCCTCTTGTTCCCTATCGTGGGCATCTATCTTACCTCGCTCTTTATCAAGTATGTGGTGCGAGACAATATCTCTCATGGTATCACGAGAGTGCTCTATGCGATTTCTACCAAGCAGTCGAAGCTGAAGGGCCACAACTGCTGGTCGTCGGTAGTAGCTTCTGGTATCACCATTGGATTCGGTGGATCAGTAGGAGCCGAGGCGCCGATTGTGCTCACGGGTTCAGCCATCGGAAGTAATCTGGGACAGATATTCCGCATGGACAAGAAAACGATGATACTGCTCGTAGGATGCGGTGCGAGTGCCGCCATTGCTGGTATCTTCAAAGCCCCAATCGCAGGTCTCGTCTTCACGCTTGAGGTGCTGATGGTAGATCTCTCGATGGCCTCTTTGCTGCCTATCCTCATCTCCTGTGTTACGGCCACCTGTTTCAGTTATATCCTGATGGGTGAGAAATCGCTCTTCGATTTCACGCTCACCAATCCGTGGGAGCTCGACCGTGTGCCGGCGTGCATCCTGCTGGGCGTATTCTGTGGTTTCGTGAGTCTCTACTTCATGAGAGCCATGTCGGCCTGCGAGGGATTCTTCGCCCAGTTGAAGCAGTATCCGTATGTCAAACTGCTCTTCGGAGGCATTATCCTGAGCAGTCTCATCTTCCTCTTCCCATCGCTCTATGGCGAGGGATATTCGGCAGTCAACATCCTGCTGAAGGGTAGAACCGAAGCCGACTGGGACATGGTGATGAGCAATTCGCTCTTCTATGGTCACAGTCAGTTGCTCGTGCTATATATCGGACTGGTAACCTTCACCAAGGTGTTTGCCACCTCAGCAACCAATGGTTCCGGCGGTTGTGGTGGAACCTTTGCTCCATCGCTTTTCATCGGCGGTTTTGCTGGCTTCTTCTTCGCCCGCATCTGGAACATCTACAAGTTAGGCGTCTATATCCCCGAGCAGAACTTTACGCTGATGGGCATGGCAGGCGTGATGACGGGCGTGATGCATGCACCGCTGACGGGCATCTTCCTGATAGCCGAACTGACAGGCGGTTACCAGCTCTTCATCCCACTGATGATCGTGTGCATCTCCTCGCTGCTGACCATTAGCATCTTCGAGAGCCACAGTATCTATGCGCTTCGACTGGCAAGGGAAGGCAAGTTGCTTACCCACCATATCGACAAGGCAGCCCTCACGCTGATGGGTATGCAGAGCGTGGTGGAGAAGGACTATCATCCGGTAAGTCCCGACCTGCCGATGGGTAAGCTGGTGTCAGAAATCAGTCGCAGCAACAACAATTTCCTTCCGGTAGTCAATCAGGCTGGCGTCTTGCTGGGCATCATCGATATCACCCGCATCCGTCACATCATCTTCCGTTCGGAACTCTACACGCGCTTCAAGGTAAAGCAGCTGATGCTCCAGCCTTCAGCCGTGCTCAGCGATCACGAACCGATGCAGGAAGTGATGAAGAAATTTGACGAAACTGATGCCGCCCAGTTGCCTGTAGTGGATGTGAACGGCGTGCTGAAGGGATATATCAGCCGTACCCGCCTTTATTCGACTTATCGCCAGATTGTGGCGGATATGTCGGCGGAGTAGGTTAAGTGAAGAGTGAAGAGGGAAGAGTGAAGAATTCTACGGCTTTACTGTTTTTAACTTCAAAATATTAGTTTATGGAGAAAAAAGATTTAAGAATCGTATTTATGGGAACCCCGGAGTTTGCGGTGGAATCCCTCAAGAGCCTTGTAGAAGGCGGATATAATGTGGTGGCTGTAGTAACCCAGCCCGACAAACCGGTGGGTCGCCATCAGGACACTCTTCAGCCTTCGCAGGTCAAGCAATATGCCCTGTCGAAGGGCTTGCCAGTATTGCAGCCGGTGAAGATGAAGGATCCGGAATTTGTAGAGCAGTTGCGCAGTTATCAAGCCGATCTGCAGGTGGTGGTAGCTTTCCGAATGCTGCCAGAGGTGGTATGGGATATGCCTCGCTTCGGCACCTTCAATGTGCATGCAGCCCTTCTTCCTCAGTACCGCGGTGCTGCCCCTATCAACTGGGCTGTCATCAATGGTGAGACGGAGACTGGCGTCACCACCTTCTTCCTCGACCACGACATCGATACCGGTCGCATCATCATGCAGAAGCCATTCGCCATCCCCGACGATGCCGATGTAGAGTATGTTTATGACGGACTGATGCACTTAGGCGCTGAGATAGCCGTAGAGACCATCGACCGCCTGATAGCATCCGACGGAAATATCGACTCAATGCCGCAGGACGAGATGATCACGACAGACACCGTGCTTCATTCTGCTCCGAAAATCTTCAAGGATACCTGCCGTATCGATTTCAATCAGCCAGCCAAGAAGGTGTATGACTTCATCCGTGGTCTTTCGCCATATCCTGGCGCCTGGACTGAGATTCAGAAGGAAGGCGGTAAGGCGCAGGTGCTGAAAGTATTCAAGACTTCCAAAACCGGAAAGGCAGTTGTAGGTTCTTCAGAGAATGCCGCTGCAGTAGAGAATGTCGCTTCTTCAGAGAATGCCGCTTCTTCTGTAGTAGGAACCTTGAGAGTAGAAGGCAAGAGCCTGCAAATAGCTTGTGCGGACGAATGGCTCCAGCTCGACACAATACAGATTAGTGGCAAAAAGAGAATGGAAGCCCGTGATTTCCTCAACGGAATGAGAGATATCGAGCAGTACAGAAGTATTTAATAAGGAAGTTCTTTCACCTTAATATATAATCAAGAATTGTTTTTTTGAGGTGTAAAGATTTTCTTGTAAATAGAAAATTGTTTTTTTTAGAAACAAAGGACTTCATGAAAATCAAGAATCGTTTTCTGAGGAACAAAGGACGAATCAATTCCTTCATATATAAGGAAAAAATAATAAAGGAGAATAAAAAATGACTCAACAGGAAGATATTAAGAATGCAATAGAATGCATGCGCAAGGGTGGAGTGATTCTCTATCCTACAGATACCGTTTGGGGTTTAGGTTGCGACGCTACTAACCCAGAGGCAGTGGCAAAGGTTTACAAAATAAAGCAGCGCGACGACAGTAAGGCGCTTATCTGTCTGGTGGATAGTGCAGACCGTATGGCGCGTTATTTCCGCAATGTGCCTCAGGTGGCTTGGGATTTCATCGATGTAGCCATGCCAGTGAAGCCAACTACCATCATCCTCGATGATGCTACGGGTGTAGCCAACAATCTGGTGGCAGAGGATGGCAGTCTTGCCATGCGAGTAACTTTCGAGTCTTTCAGCAAGGAACTCTGTTATCGCTTCCAGAAGCCTATCGTGAGCACCAGTGCCAATCTGAGTGGCGAGCCTGCAGCGCAGAACTATCGTGATATTGCCCCAGAATTGCTGGAGCAAGTAGATTATGTTTGCTGGACCCGTCGTCAGGAGCATAAGCCTCACACTCCATCCAGCATCGTGAAGATAGCCAAGAATGGAGAGGTGACGATTATCCGATAAAGGAATCAGGTTTCTCTTCGCTTTAGAAGATACTTATTCTGTTTGTTTCTTTTTAGAGATTATATCTGATAAGAAGTTTTAGAGAATAAAAAATAAATGGTCGCGTGATAAATCCATCATCACACGACCATTTCCTTTTTCATCTTTATTCTCTCGGTCATCTTCAAAACTTCCGTCTTTCGGTAATCTATTTTAAAGAATTTTGGATCTCTCTTTGTCTTAGGAGACTCTCTGTTCTCTGTTTTCAGGGAGTTTTCAAGATATTTTTATTCTATTCCTTCTTTTCGTTTTCGTTCTGTAAATCCTGCTTTTCCGAAGAATCCTCATTTTTCAGATATTCTTCTTC
>CAMBBY010000093.1 GCA_945863825.1 uncultured Prevotella sp.
ATCGCTGAGGATAAGATGAAGGACTTGAATTGCTTTACTGTTGAATCAGCTATGAAGCTCATCGCTGGTACTGCTAGAAGTATGGGTATTACTGTAAAAGGGGACTTCCCTGGTAAATAATTTAAAACTTCAATTAGAAAAATGAGTAAACTGACAAAAAATCAAAAATCAGTAGCTGATAAGGTTGAAGCAGGGAAGGCATACACTTTGAAAGAGGCTGCAGAGTTGGTTAAGGAAATTACCACAACCAAGTTTGATGCATCTCTCGATATCGATGTACGCTTAGGTGTTGACCCACGTAAGGCTAACCAGATGGTTCGCGGTGTTGTTTCACTGCCAAATGGTACTGGTAAGGTAACACGTGTGCTCGCTCTCTGTACTCCTGATCAGGAAGCTGCTGCTAAGGAAGCAGGTGCTGACTACGTAGGTCTCGACGAATATGTTGAGAAGATTAAGGGTGGTTGGACAGATATTGATGTTATCATCACTATGCCTTCTTGCATGGGTAAGATCGGTCCTTTGGGTCGTGTTCTCGGTCCTCGCGGTTTGATGCCTAACCCTAAGAGTGGCACTGTAACTATGGATGTTGCTAAGGCAGTTAAGGAAGTTAAACAAGGTAAGATTGACTTTAAGGTTGATAAGGCTGGTATTATCCACACTTCAATCGGTAAGGTTAGCATGACACCTGAGCAGATCTACGGAAATGCTAAGGAGTTCATCAATACAGTTATCAAGTTGAAGCCTGCTGCTGCTAAAGGTACATATATCAAGAGTATCTTTATTTCTAGCACTATGAGTAAGGGTATCAAGATTGATCCTAAATCAGTTGAATAACTCTAAAAGTTTTGTAAAATGAAGAAAGAAGTTAAAGATACTATTATCACCGAACTTGGACAGAAGCTTCAGGAGTTTCCTCACTTCTATCTTGTAGATCTTACAGGATTGAACGCTGAGAAGACAAGTGCACTTCGTCGCAAGTGCTTCCAGAATGAAATCAAGATGGTTGTTGTTAAGAACACCTTGCTTCACAAGGCATTCGAGGCTTCAGACATCGATTTCTCTGAACTTTATGGAAGCTTGAAGGGTACTACGGCAGTTATGTTCACTAACGTGGCTAACGTACCAGCTAAGTTGTTGAAGGAATACGAGAAGGATGGCATTCCAGCTCTCAAGGCTGCTTATGCTGAGGAAGGTGTCTATGTAGGTGCTGATAAACTCGCTGAACTTTCAGCAATCAAGAGCAAGAGCGAGGTTATTGCAGAGATTGTTGCTTTGCTCCAGTCTCCAGCAAAGAACGTTATTTCTGCTCTTCAATCAGGAGGCAACACTATTCATGGTGTGCTTAAGACATTGGGCGAGCGTCCTGAGTAATCAATCACAATGTTATATCATTTCATAGTATAAATAAAATTAAAATTTAGAATAAAAATGGCAGATATTAAAGCTATTGCAGAAGAGTTAGTAAATCTTACTGTTAAGGAAGTTAATGAGTTGGCAACAGTCCTCAAGGACGAGTATGGTATTGAGCCTGCTGCTGCAGCTGTAGCTGTAGCTGCTGGTCCTGCTGCTGGTGGTGCAGCTGCAGCTGAGGAAAAGTCTTCTTTCGACGTAGTCCTCGCTGAGGTTGGTGGCGCTAAGCTCCAGGTTGTTAAGGCTGTTAAGGAGGCTTGTGGTCTCGGTTTGAAAGAGGCTAAGGATCTCGTAGACGGTGCTCCTTCTACTATCAAGGAGGGTGTATCTAAGGACGAGGCTGAGAACCTTAAGAAGGCTATCGAAGAGGCTGGTGCTAAGGTAGAGCTCAAGTAATTAGATTAATTACATCTCTTACATAATGGTTAGGATTCTCCCAGTAGGCGAGTCCTAACCTTTTTGTGTCTTTTCTTATAATGTTAATAAAACCATTTAATACTTCTAATGGCTACAAAAATTGTTGATAACAGAGTAAATTTTGCCAGCGTTCATAATCCGTACCCATATCCGGATTTCCTCGATGTGCAGTTAAAGTCTTTTAAGGACTTCTTACAGTTGGATACTCCGCCTGAGGAACGCAAGAATGACGGTTTGTTTAAGGTGTTCTCTGAGAACTTCCCTATCACCGATACGCGTAATAATTTCGTTCTTGAGTTCTTGGATTACTATATTGACCCTCCTCGCTATTCTATCGATGAGTGCCTGGAGAGAGGTCTTACATATAGCGTACCTTTGAAGGCTAAAATGAAGCTGTATTGTACGGATCCTGACCATGAGGATTTCGGTACTTTTATCCAGGATGTATTTTTGGGTACTATACCTTACATGACTGATAATGGTACTTTCGTGATCAATGGTGCTGAGCGTGTTGTCGTTTCTCAGTTGCACCGCTCTCCTGGCGTTTTCTTCGGTCAGGGTGTTCACGCCAATGGTGCTGTGCTCTATTCTGCACGTATCATCCCATTCAAGGGTAGCTGGATTGAGTTTGCTACTGACATCAACAACGTCATGTATGCCTATATCGACCGTAAGAAGAAGTTGCCTGTAACTACTTTGCTCCGTGCCATCGGTTATGAGCAGGATAAGGATATCCTTCAGATCTTCGACCTCGCTGAGGAAGTGAAGGTGAACAAGAAGAACATGAAGGCTGCTATCGGCAAGAGACTTGCTGCTCGTGTTTTGAAGAGCTGGAATGAGGACTTCGTGGATGAGGATACTGGTGAAGTTGTATCTATCGAGCGTAACGAGGTAATCATGGAGCGTGAGACTGAACTTACTGAGGAAAATGTAGAAGAAATCCTCGAAAGTGGTGCTTCTACTGTGCTTCTCCACAAGGATGAGGAGGCAGCCAACAAGTTCACTATCATCTTCAATACTTTGGCAAAGGACCCAAGTAACTCTGAGAAGGAGGCTGTGAACTACATCTACCGCCAGCTGCGTAATGCTGATCCTGCTGATGATGCTAGTGCACGCGAGGTATTTCAGAACCTTTTCTTCTCTGACAAGCGTTATGACTTGGGAGAGGTCGGTCGTTACCGTATCAACAAGAAGTTGGGACTCGATACCGATATGGATGTTCGTGTCTTGACTAAAGATGATATCATCGAAATTATCAAATATCTGATTCAGCTGATCAATTCAAGTGCTACTGTCGATGACATCGACCACTTGTCTAACCGCCGTGTACGCACAGTAGGTGAGCAGTTGGCTAATCAGTTCTCTATAGGTTTGGCTCGTATGAGTCGCACTATCCGTGAGCGTATGAATGTACGTGACAACGAGGTGTTTACTCCAACTGATTTGATTAACGCAAAGACTATCTCAAGCGTGATTAATTCATTCTTTGGTACCAACCCATTGTCACAGTTCATGGACCAGACCAACCCATTGGCAGAGGTTACTCACAAGCGTCGTCTTTCAGCCTTAGGTCCTGGAGGTTTGTCTCGTGAGCGTGCCGGTTTCGAGGTTCGTGACGTACACTATACTCACTATGGTCGTCTTTGTCCTATTGAGAGTCCTGAAGGTCCAAACATCGGTTTGATTTCTTCACTTTGTATGTATGCCAAGATTAATGACCTCGGCTTCATCGTAACTCCTTACCGTAAGGTTAGAGACAGCAAGGTGGATATGGCAAACGAGGATGTAGTTTACCTGACAGCTGAGGACGAAGAAGAAAAGATTATCGGACAGGGTAATGCACCTCTGACAGAGGATGGTGCTTTCATCCGAGACGTTGTAAAGTGCCGTCAGGATGCCGATTATCCTGTTGTTACTCCAGATAATGTAGATTACGTGGACGTATCTCCACAGCAGATCGCTTCTGTATCTGCAGGTTTGATTCCTTTTTTGGAGCATGATGATGGTCACCGTGCTTTGATGGGATGTAACATGATGCGCCAGGCTGTTCCATTGCTTCACAATGATGCTCCTATCGTAGGTACTGGTCTTGAGAAGCAGGTATGTGAGGATTCACGTACGATGATTACTGCTGAGGGCGAGGGTGTTATCGAATATGTAGATGCTACTACTATCCGTATTCTCTACGACCGTACAGAGGACGAGGAGTTTGTAAGCTTCGAGCCTGCACTCAAGGAGTACCGCATTCCTAAGTTCCGCCGTACCAACCAGAATATGACCATTGACTTGCGCCCTATCTGTAACAAGGGTCAGCGCGTGAAGAAGGGTGATATCCTGACAGAGGGTTATGCTACAGAGAATGGTGAGTTGGCATTGGGTCGCAACCTGCTCGTGGCTTACATCCCTTGGAAGGGTTACAACTATGAGGATGCTGTCGTTATCTCAGAGCGTATGGTACGTGATGATGTATTGACATCTGTTCACGTAGATGAGTATTCTCTCGATGTGCGTGAGACTAAGCGCGGTGTTGAGGAATTTACTAGCGATATTCCAAACGTAAGTGAGGAAGCTACTAAGGATCTGGATGACAATGGTGTAGTACGTGTTGGTGCTCGTATCGTGCCAGGTGACATCATGATTGGTAAGATTTCACCTAAGGGCGAGAGTGATCCTTCTCCTGAAGAGAAATTGCTCCGTGCTATCTTTGGTGACAAGGCTGGTGATGTGAAGGATTCTTCATTGAAGGCAAACCCTTCTCTGAGCGGTATTGTCATCGACAAGAAGATGTTCTCTCGTGCTATCAAGACTCGCGAATCTAAGAAGCAGGATAAGATTATTCTCGCTAAAATCGACGAGGAATATGAGGCAAAGGGTGAGGACTTGAAGGATATCCTCGTAGATAAGTTGCTCACATTGACTGAGGGCAAGGTTTCTCAGGGTGTGAAAGACTATTCTGGTGCTGAGATTATCACTAAGGGTTCTAAGTTTACTACAACTGCTCTGAAGAACCTCGAATATGACGGTGTACAGTCTAACAACTGGACAGACGATGAGCATGCCAACAGCTTGATTCAGAAGCTGATCATGAACTTCATCCGCAAGTACAAGCAGCTGGATGCTGAGTTGAAGCGTCGCAAGTTTGCTATTACTATCGGTGATGAACTTCCATCAGGTATTCTTCAGATGGCTAAGGTTTATATCGCCAAGAAGCGTAAGATTCAGGTAGGTGATAAGCTTGCCGGTCGCCACGGTAATAAGGGTATCGTTTCTAAGGTGGTACGTCTTGAGGATATGCCATTCATGGAGGATGGTCGTCCTGTAGATATGGTATTGAACCCATTGGGTGTGCCTTCTCGTATGAACCTGGGTCAGATCTTTGAGTGTATCCTGGGTGCAGCTGGTAAGAAGCTGGGCGTGAAGTTTGCTACTCCTATCTTCGACGGTGCTCATCTTGAGGATCTCTCTGTATGGACAGACAAGGCAGGTCTGCCTCGTTTCTGCTCTACTTACCTCTATGATGGTGAGACAGGTGAGAAGTTCGCCCAGCCAGCTACCGTAGGTATGACTTACTTCTTGAAGTTGGGTCACATGGTAGAAGACAAGATGCACGCTCGTTCTATCGGTCCTTACTCTCTGATTACTCAGCAGCCACTTGGTGGTAAAGCACAGTTTGGTGGTCAGCGTTTCGGAGAGATGGAGGTTTGGGCCATCGAGGCATTCGGTGCAAGCCACGTATTGCAGGAGATTCTGACTATCAAGTCGGATGACGTTGTAGGGCGTAGCAAGGCATACGAGGCAATCGTGAAGGGCGACCCAATGCCAACACCTGGCATTCCAGAGTCTCTCAACGTATTGCTTCATGAGCTTCGTGGTCTTGGATTGAGCATCAAACTTGATTAATTTTGAGAACCCCTAATTTAGATATAGAAACATGGCTTTCAAAAAAGATACAAAGGTAAAGAATAATTTTACGAAGATTACCATCGGTCTCGCTTCTCCAGAGGAGATTTTGGAAAATTCGTATGGTGAGGTAACTAAGCCTGAAACCATTAATTATCGTACATATAAGCCGGAACGTGACGGCTTGTTCTGCGAGCGCATCTTTGGTCCTACCAAGGACTATGAGTGCGCCTGCGGCAAGTACAAGCGTATCCG
>CAMBBY010000094.1 GCA_945863825.1 uncultured Prevotella sp.
ACTCTCTGAGTATATCGGTATGTGTGCTTCCGACGATACAGTAACATTGCTCGACATCAACAACTCAGTACCTAAGTACATCTATGATGAGGACATTGTTGGCAAGTACGACTACAAATTGACCGATACCTTCATGGGCTTCCACTGCGGTAACACGCCTCAGTGCAAGATGTGTTCTACCCGTGCCATCAAGTATCAGTTGATTCAGAACCGCTTGTTGGAGAATGGCTGCAAACCAGACTTTACCCGTGGTACTCTGGAAGGAGACATAGCAGCTTCAGATATCACATTCTATCGCTTGCAGTGCGATTCAGAGGGCAATCTCCGCAGCTACATTGCCGAAGGAGAAGTTCTCGACGTTCCTACCCGTTCATTCGGCGGTATCGGTATCTTCGCTATCAAAGAGATGGGTCGTTTCTACCGCCACGTATTGATACAGAAGGGTTATCCACATCATGGAGCCGTAGCATTCTCTCACGTAGGTAAGACCCTGTTTGAGGTATTCAAGTATCTCGGCATCAAGGACATCGCTTACAACCAGCCAGCAAGTCTGCCTTATCCTACAGAGAATCCTTGGAAATAATTATAAGAAACATTATATTACACAATAATCACAAAGGCGGGTGCTCCAGAGCATCCGCTTTTTATTTTATTCCATCTGCAAGAAAAAACAAGGGTGCATCATAGAAAAAACTACGACACACCCTCTTTTTGTGTAAAATTATATGTGATGACCTATTGAATTATCAGCAGATAATCGCTGCTAAAGCGATGAATTACTGAGCCTCCAGATAGAGCACTCGTGAAGACCAGTCTGTTTTCTTGCCCCAATCTACTTCATTGGTATAAGGCATTTCCAAACCATGTTCCATCAAATACTTACCCGAATAGGACTTACCCTCGCAGTCGAGAGGCTTGTTGTCGATGACATCCAGCTCACGTACCTTATACATCTTATTGGCATCCAAACCAGCCATCTTGACTAATGGCAAATGTACATTATAGAAATTAGCTATCTTCCACCAATAGAACACAGCCTTGTCCTTTGCCTCGCTTACATACATAATGGAAGACAATCCCTGATTATCGTATGGTGAAACCAAGCGATAGAGATCACCAAACTGTACGACAGGGCGGATTTCCTTATACTCAGAAATGGCTTTCTTGCAAAGCGCCTTCTCTTCATCAGTCATATTCTTAGGCTGGATTTCCATACCCAGACGACCGCTCATCGCCACATCAATACGATACTTCAAGGAAGTGGTACGGAAGACGGTATGATTAGGAACCGCAGAGATATGGCTTGCCATAGCGATGGCTGGGAAGAAATAGCTGGTACCATACTGCATGTAGATACGCTGGAGGGCATCGGTATTATCGCTCACCCAAAACTCGTCGAAGCCACGGAGCATTCCCCAGTTGGCTCTACCACCACCACTCGCACAGCACTGGATAACTACATCTTTATATCTGGCACGGATACGGTCGATAACTTTGGCAAATCCCTGATGATAAGCGATATAGAGATGACTCTGATCTGCCATTGGTAGATATTGGCTTCCGTGATTCATGATGGCCATGTTGGCATCCCACTTGATGTAAGCAATCTCAGGATACTTGGTCAACAAATTGTCAACCACACCAAAAACAAAATCCTGTACCTTCGGATTGGACAGATCGAGAACCAGCTGCGTACCGCCACGTCCCAATACTGCATCACGCTTAGGAGCCTTGATGACCCAGTCAGGATGTTTCTCATAAAGTTCACTTACGGAATTGGTCATTTCCGGTTCTATCCAGATACCAAATTTCACGCCGTTTTTCTTGGCATCACGAAGCAAACCCTCTATGCCATCAGGCAATTTTTCCGTATCAACCACCCAGTCGCCAAGTGCACAGTTGTCTGTCTTACGAGGATATTTCTTGCCAAACCATCCGTCATCCATCACAAAGAGTTCACCTCCCATGCCATGGATGTCGGCCATCATCTGGTCCATCCCCTTCTGATTGATATCGAAATAAACGCCCTCCCAGGAGTTCAAAAGAATGTCACGCTCCTTGTCACCATGAGCGAGGATATACTTACGTCCCCATTTATGGAAATTGCGACTGGCGCCACTCAAACCTTCTGTAGAATAAGTCAAAGCGAGAGCTGGAGTCTTGAAAGTCTCACCTTTCTTCAGATGATACTCAGAATTCTGCTCATTGATACCGGCAAAGAAGTAGTGATATTCCGTATCGTCGGTAACCGTTTTCAACTTATAGTTGCCGCTATATACAAGCGCTGCGCCAATGACATCACCTGTATTCTCCTGTCCCTTGCCATTGAGTGAAAACATCACTTCACCATGATCGGTATGAGAATTTCGAGTACCGTCGTTGTTGCGGATAACAAATTCGCCTGGTTGCAGTTTCTCGTGACTGAGTTGCCCCTCATTCGCCCAAGTGCCAGAGAGATGGCTCATCCAGACATCCCCGCGGCGGATAGGAAGCATGGCAGAAGCAAAAGTAGTCAGAGTGACCGTTCCCTTCTCGCCGTTCTGGATTTCCGTCCAAGCCTCAATCATATCCACATCACTATATGTGCGATATTTCAAATCCACCTTTATATGATATACAGGATCCTTGAGATGGATGGTAGTGACGGTAGTATTTCCTTCCGCTTTCACATCGCTTCCTGTTGCCACGAGTGCAGTAGAGAGATTTCCATCGCTATGCCGCATGGCGAGCGCAGCCTCAGCAGGGGTATTCAAACCATAAGCAGGATAAGCATCCATACGGCCATTATCTGCCACTCTCAGATTCTGTAAATCAGCGTTATTCAACCTGGTACCGAAATAGAGATACTGGGCAGGCTTACCGTTCTCTACATCAAGAACAAGCGACATTTTCTCTGTATTCACCGATACCTTTTCTGCCATCGCAGGCAAAGCAATGGTCAAGAGTAAGAAAGCAATTGATTTTAACTTCATGATATATCGTTCAGTTATTAGTATTACACGATTTTCTTCTGTTTTCGAATGCAAAAATATAAAAAAGAGCAATACATACCAATACTTTTTTGATTTATTTTCAGGAGAAAGCAGAAAAGGGCAAGAAATTGATAAATAAAGCAAAGAAAAATCAATAGGAAAGAGATGCGAAATCATCTCTTGAGAAGATTTATGAAAAAAAGTTTGTGCATTTCAGATAATAATACTAATTTTGTCCACGAATACAAGATATAAAAGCAATAGAAATAAACAGGTTTAATAGAAAGGTATTAAAGATAAAAACATAATTAAGCAATATGAAACTCAAAATTCATTTCAACCATAAGGAGGAACTCTGGAACTCCTGGTCTCATGCCGGAGGCATCCTGCTGGGTGTCATCGTGGGCATCATCTTCCTCTATTGGTGTTTCACTCAGCACAATGGTTGGGCCACAGCGGGCATCATCCTCTATCTTTTCGGTATGCTCATGTCATACATCGCTTCCACCACCTATCATGCCATTTCCGCCTGGAGCAAGTGGAAGGAACGTCTGCGCAAGTGGGATCATGCAGCCATTTACTGGCACATTGCCGGTTCATACTCTCCTATCACTCTCATTGCCATGCGCGAACAGGGTTACTGGGGATGGAGTCTCTTTACTTTCATTTGGGCTTGCGCCATTGCAGGAACTATCATGAGTTTTGCCAAGCTCAAAGACCACAGCAACTTAGAGACACTTTGCTTTGTAGGCATGGGACTCTCAGTTCTCGTTGCCTTCAAGCCTCTTATCGATTCTGTTTCCCCAGCCACAGTCTGGTGGATTATTGCAGAAGGTATTTGCTACATCACGGGTGCTGTGTTCTACAGTATCAACAAGAAGAAATACATGCATTCCGTATTCCACTTCTTTGTGCTGGCAGGAAGCGTCTGCCACATCATTGCAGTTTGGGATATTCTCATGAAATATATCTAAACGACTTAATAAAAAGTATCAAGGCATCGGGAAGTTTTTGCTTTCCGATGCCTTTGTTTTTTTATAAAGTTCTATATTACAAAACATTCATCCATATCATACTCTTCTTATAATATAATAAGGTGGAATTGTTAACAATACGTTAAAGTATAAAAATAATTGCCCAAAAGTTTGGAACTTATCGCAGAAAAGCATACCTTTGCAGTGTTCTATTGAAGTAGTACACTAAAACATTAAAGATTATGATACAGATTAAAGACATTGATTTCAGATACCCAGGTAGCAAGCACCTTGTATTTAGAGATTTCTCTTTGGAACTCAAGGAGAACAACATTTATGGCTTGCTCGGTAAGAATGGTACAGGCAAGAGCACCCTGCTCTACCTCATCAGCGGATTGCTCCGCCAGCAACAAGGAACCGTTCTCGTGGATGGCATTTCGGCACAAGATCGCAAAGCCGAGATGCTGAAGGACATTTTCATGGTGCCCGAAGAGTTTGAACTGCCCAACGTTTCCCTCGCCACCTACGTGAAGATGAACCAGGGGTTCTATCCTAACTTCTCGCAGGAAGTGCTGGACCGTTGCCTCAAGGATTTTGATTTACCACTCTCTCTCAAGTTGAACGAACTCTCGATGGGACAGAAGAAGAAGGTATTCATGAGTTTCGCACTCGCCACGGGTACCCGCTTTCTTCTGATGGACGAGCCAACCAATGGTCTCGACATCCCATCGAAGAGCCAGTTCCGTAAGGTCATCGCCAACAACATGACGGAAGACCGTACCCTCATCATCTCAACTCACCAGGTGCACGATGTAGAGTCGTTGCTCGACCACATCATCATCATGAACCAGAGCCAGCTCCTGCTCGATGCATCGGTTTCAGACATCTGCGGGAAATACACCTTCGAGTACCGCAACCCACAGGAAATGGACGACACCGTGCTATACGCCGAGCCAACCCTGCAGGGCAATGCCGCCATCTGCAAGCGACAGGAGGGTGAACTGGAAACACAGATGAACCTGGAGTTGCTCTTCAATGCAGTAATTAATGGAAAATTAAACGATTAAATGATTAGACGATTATGAAAAAGAATCTCGATTTAAATAGATTAGGAATGGTTATCCGTTGGGATGTATTAAACAATTGGACCTATAATTTGGGAGTCATTGCAGGACTCGCCATCTGTTTTTCAATTGCAAACATCATCCGGCTTTACAGAATTAGTGGCTTTATTGCAGCATCCCATGAACTAGATGCCATGACCGACAGTTATAAGGAATCCGCATATATGTTCTTTGGATTCATTTCTTTTATGGTCATTTACGTATTGGCATCTTGCATCTTCAGAAATATGAAGACCAAATTACAGCGCGAAAGTTTCCTGATGCTTCCTGCCACTAACCTGGAAAAATATGTAGCTCGATTTCTGGTTGTTACCGTTGGTGGTCTTGTGACTTTGCTAGGAGCCTTGGTCATTTCAGATATTATCCAGCTCATCTTTAGCTTTTTCATCACTCCAGGCTTCCATATCAGCCTTACATGGCCAGTACTCAGCCACACCATTTTTGCCCTTTCACCAATAGACAACTCTTGGCAAACAATTCTGGAAGTCTATTCCTTCCTGATATTTGCCCATTCCTTCGCAACCCTGGGAGGAGCCTTCTACCGCAAGTTTCCTGTGCTTCTGACAGCATGTACGGGATTGGCACTTTGTCTGATTTTTGGTTATATTATCAACGAACTGGGTAAAGCAGGATGGCTTGATTTCGTAGGAACCTTGCACATCGAAGAGGGTTCTTCAGCTCAATATTTTGCTGTATTCACCTCGTCGGCAGTATTTCTTGCTTTGGCTGCCTTCAACTATTGGGCATCCTACAAGCTCTTCACCCGCATGCAGGTTATCTGCAACAAGTGGATCAACATCTAAGAATTAAAAATTGAAGATTATGAATTTCAGTAATGATAAAGCAATATACGTACAGATAGCCGAGCGATTGAGCGATGAGATTCTGGCGGGCAAGTACA
>CAMBBY010000095.1 GCA_945863825.1 uncultured Prevotella sp.
CTAAAGTTTCGCAAGTGAAAATTCACAAGCGTGATTTAACGTAATTTTGGAATAAAAAAGGCTCTGAAGTTTGTATAACTCACAGAAAATGAGTATCTTTACAATCGCTAAACAATAAAGATAAAACTTCAAAGCCGTGAGCAAAGATACAAAAATTATTTCAGATCTGCGAAGCTTTTTCGCAAAAAATGACGATAATCGTGCAATTAAGTGCATTATGGGTGTAATGGAACATATAAATATACGCTCAAGCCAGATTGGAGTAGAGAAGAAAGAGAACTGCAAGTTCACCACTTTGCAGGTACTCAACCTCCTCCTGCTCTTCCCATTCTTCGTAGTCAAGAATGCGAGTCGATACTCCACCTCGTCCTTGAGTAAATTGTTCAATTGTGATAAAGACATGTTCTATCGTTTTATGAATGATGGCAACGTCAAGTGGCGCAAGTTACTATATGCAATGAATCTTCAGCTGATAAAGAAGATATCAAGCAGCACAACAGTTCATCATGACAAGCCGGTTTGTTTGATTATTGATGATACTGATGCACCTAAGACTGGTATGACGACCGAACTCATAGGAAGAATCTGGTCTCATGTTCATCAAAAGAGCATCCTTGGTTATAAGTGTCTGACCATGATGTTGTCCGATGGCGTTAGCCAGCTCTTTCTCGATTTCTCTCTTCATGGTGAGGAGGGCAAGGACAAGCAAAAGGTTCAGGGACTTACTGCTAAGCAACGCAAAGCTCGCTATACCGAGGACCACGAAGGGCAAGCGGTAAAAGAGCGTGTGGATGAATATCTGATGAAGAAGACAGACAAGGCCATAGATATGGTCAAGTATGCCATCAAGCGAGGTGTTCGCTTTGATTACTTACTCGTAGATAGCTGGTTTACAAACACTAAGCTTGTGCGTTTCATTTCCAGCAGACATATCAAGTGTCACCTGTTGGGCATGATTAAACTGGGCAAAACCAACTATGCAACGAAGCATGGTAAGATGAATGCCAAGCAAATCATCAAGCACCTGCAAAAGGAAAAGGCATGCAAACACAACAAAATGCTTCGCTGTACCTATTGTACAATGGACGTCAAGTTGGATGGCGTGCCAGTCCGTTTGTTTTTTTGCAAGCGAGGAAGCAAGGGAAACTGGAATGGGTTGTTGACCACAGACTTTTCTCTTAGTTTCCTTGAAGCGTATCGTATTTATGCCAGACGATGGGCTACCGAAGTTGCATACAAGGATTGTAAGACCTTGCTGAACTTTGGCAAATGCCAGTCTGTACATTTTGCTGCTCAAATTGCTAGCTTCACTTTGACAATGATGCAGTATAACATCTTGTGTACAGTGAAGAGATTTGAAGCGTATGAAACCATCGGTGGTCTCTTTACAGAGGTTACCAATGACACTCTCGAGTTGTCCGTAACGGACAAGATATGGGCTATCATTTTGGACTTCGTTCTGGAAGCAGCAGAGCGTTACTCTATAGATGCTACAGAGTTGCTGGCAGATTTCATCGAAAGTAATCCTGTTGCCCATACGCTACGTAATATGTATATTTATAAACAAGCAAGTTGATATTTATTCACTTGCGAAACTTTAGTTAATAATTGCAAGAAAATGGAGAAATCAAGCAAACAAAAGGGAGAAACAAAAAAAGTGCCCCCAGTTTATTCTGAAGAAAAACTGAAGGCTTTGGAGACCGCTGTTAACTGGATAAGAAACCGACAAGTATTCTTGATCCGGCAAATACAGAAAAATGATATCAGTGATAAAAAACTGCAGGAAATTGGTCATTTCGACAAAAAGTTAATTAAGAGATTTGAAACAGGAGTTATCTCTTTGATCAAGCTGATAGAAATGAAAGTAACGATTAGCGCTATCCTCCGTGAAAAGGACCTTCAAGAGCAAGTAAATATGCATGAAAGAGGACATAGAGAGAGTGATTTTTATGCCGACTATATGGCCTTGGAGATCAATCAAACGATTGAAGAACGTGAAGAAAAAATAAACGCTTTCAAAATGACCGATAAGTTCATTCAAAGTACACACTTCGTCGAAAATATCGACATCCTGATTCAAAATGGAGACATTCATCTGAAACAGTAACAGTCTTCAGACCTCAACTAATTTCCAAAATAATAATTTAACTTGGAAGCTAATGGAAGAAACCATGCCCTCGCTATTTACTTCGCTCAGAAGTAGTAGCCACAAACCTCTGTCGAGCAAGAAGGAACTGGAATGGCTCATCATGCAAGACAGATTCATCCAGATTCATACGGATGACTACCGACAAATGGTAAATATCGACAGAAAAGCTGCTGATAACAAAAAGCGAAACTCTGCTGCCATCTTTCCATCTATCCAGTTCAAACCCGATGGTAGAACGCTCGAATACTTCGGCAAACCTACCTACTGGGCCATGCTCGACTATGATCATACGCCAAGCATCATCCTGGAAGACGCCGTGGAAAAGGCTATCAAAAAGCCTACTACCATGGTTTGTTACCGCACTATCAGCGGCAGGGGATTCAGAATCCTCCTGAAATATGCGCGTCCCCCCGGCTGCACGCTCACCGAAACTGAACTGCACCGCCTCGCCATCACAAAGGCCATCAAAATCTACGATGAGCTGCTGAATCTCAACGCCGACAGACAGTGCCTCGACATGACCCGTCTTTGCGGTCTGGCGCACGATGAGAAGGCCTACTTCAACTGGGATGCGGAACCCCTACCCCTTTCGCCTGAGGAGGTGACAAAATTCTACCAGACCGTGCTGAAACCGGAGATGGAAAGGGAGAAAAAGTTGGAGACGGATAGAGCCAACGGTACTTCATCGAAAGGCAGTAGAAGCGCCAAAAAGACTCAGGGCTGCGCATCCTCAGGGAATGCAAACGGCAAGAAGAAGACGGAAGCGAGTACGGAGGACGTGATCGAACAAGTGAAAAAACTCTCTGAAGGCTGGTTCTGCCGATTTGAACCTGGCAGCCATCACGAGTTCTGCATGCGATTTGCCACCTTCTGCTTCAACTACGGTGCCAGGAAGGAAGAACTGCTCAACTGGATGACGGCGGAATATGGAAGCCAGTATGACGGTGTGAAAAGCATCGTGGACTGGGTGTTCAATCATACGGAAGGTTGGGGCTGCTGGCATCTCTATACGAAGGGCGAGAAATACGGATCCAACCCGAGCATGAAGGTGCTGATGCAGTGGCTTAACACCCGATATGAGATGCATCTGAACACCGTGACCGGCATGGTGGAAATCAGGGCTTACGATACCCAGAGCGAATTCTACTACAAATGGACGGAGGTGACCGAGACCGTGGAGAATACCATCTATACGCTGATGGACATGGACGGTCTGCGCACCAACAAGAAGAGATTGGAAAGCGCCATCAAGTCGGATTTCACGAAGAAGTTCAACCCCATCGAGGATTATCTCACGGGACTGCCCGAATGGAAGGAAGGCGATCCCGACTACATCGACCAGCTCTGCGAACGTATCACGGTGAAGGAGGCACCCGAATACTATCACACCAAGAAGTACTTCAAGTATGCCTTCCGCAAATGGTTTGTGAGCATGGTATATGGCTGGGGCAGCAAGGAGATGGTAAACGAGCTGGTGCTGGTGCTCGTGGGTCGTGGCGGTATCTTCAAGACCAAATTCCTGGAAAATCTCCTGCCCAAGTGCCTCAGAAGTTACTATGCCAACGATTCTTCCGCCGACTACAAGAACAAGGATTTCCTGCAGATAACGACCAGCAAGGCACTCATCTGCCTCGACGAGTTTGATGCCCCACATGGCAAGAATCTCAATTCCTTCAAGAGTTGTGTGACGAAGCGCAGCGTAACCATCCGTGTGCCCTACGACAAATATCCCAGTCAGCTGCTGCGCCATGCCTCTCTCTGCGGCACGAGCAACAATCGCCACGTGATATGCGAAGAGGAAGACCGCCGCTGCCTGGTATGGGAGGTGGAGAAAATCCAGAGCCCCTTCGAATATCCCATCGATCACGATCATATCTATGCCCAGGCTATATATATCGTGAAAGAACTCATCAGAAAGCGCAAGGAGGGCAAACTGAAGCAAGGTGACTGGGTGCCTTGGCTCACCTACGAGGACATGGAGAAGCAAAGACAGCACAACAGGATGTTCCTTGCCAACAGCTTCCTGGAGGAGCTCATAGCCAAGTATTTCAGGGTGCCGACAGACGGCGACCTGATGAATCCGAATATGAAATTTGCCACCTCTGCCGACATCATGGAAAAGATAGGATTCAACCCTGCCATACGAAACAACGTGACCAGTGGAGACATTCAGAACGTCATGGAAAAAATGGGATTCCGGAGATTACGCAGAAAACAAGGCAGAGGTTGGAGCGTAATCGAGAAGGAAGGCTATGATATCAATCAGGAGGCGAAACTGTCGATAGCAGAGAGCCGGAATGACTCAGATACGACGGCGAAATGACTGAAATACGATGAGAAAATGACTCATTTAGGAGTTGCAAATGACTTGTTTGGCTATCGTAAATGACTTGTTTACGGGGGCTAAATGACTTGATTGCTACTCCTAAATGACTTGATTCGGGATAGCAAATGACTTATTTAGAGATAGTAATCAACTTATATCATACTAAAAATCAATCGGATATGGAAATACGTATTTATGAAAAGACAGAATTGGCTTTACTCTACTTTCCACGATCGGAAGCCAAGGTGGCGCTCAACCGTCTGAAGCGCTGGATCAAAAACAATCCCGAACTCTCTGAGGCTCTCGACGACTGCAAGGTGGGCAAGTTTGCCAAGTATTACAGTCGCCATCAGGTAGAGCTGATAGTGGATTATCTGGACGAACCTTAGAATCATGATGGAGATTCTCAGAACATTGACTCTCAGAAGGAAGAAAAAGGGCTTCCAGAAAGGGATAGAAAAGGATAGAAAGGGATAGAAAGGCATCAAAAGGGATAGAAAGGGATAAGTGAGTCAGCGGAATGTTGTATCTTTGCATTGTCATTCAGAGAGAGTGACTTAGCTGAAAACGAAGGCGAGCGCGCAGCCCTTATTGGAGGCTAACAGTTATTAACCACTTTCAATAAACAGTAATTATGATTCTATTTAAATTATCTAAAAACAAGAACCCGAAAATCAAGGAGGCGTATGGCAAGTACTATGCCCGCCCAGTAGTAACTCAAACCGTCGATCTCAACGGACTCGCTGAGCACATGACCGAACACAATACGGGTTTCTCGCCCGGTGCCACCAAGGGTTTGCTCACCGACATGGTGAAGTGCATCAAGGAGTTAGTGCTCCAGGGTCTTGCCGTGAAAATCGACGATCTGGCCATCTTCTCCATCGGTCTGAAGACCAAGAAGGGTGCTGATAGTGAGGATGATTTCTCTGTGGCGAAGAACATTGAGGGCGTAAGGCTCCGTGCCCGTGCTACCGGTAATCTGACCAGCAGCAAGCTCGATATCCAGGCTTCCCTGAAGAATGCTGCCAACCTCCTCGTCGAGGATTCAAGCAAGACCACTACCCCATCTGGTCCTGATGGTGACGGAAGCGGTTCGGGTACCAACGACCCAAGCAAGGGAGACTCTTCGCAGACTGGTGACAACAAGGACAACACTCAGAGCGGCGGTGGAAACACTGACAACTCACAGGGCGGCGGTACAGACGGCGATGGAGACTACGAACTCAAATAGTCCTCGCTGAGCCTTGAGAATGAATTCACAAAAATATTAACTACTTAAAATTTGAAAAGTATGAAGAATGTAACATTGAAGAACGTGATTAATTTCATCATTACAGTTTTGACAGCAATTGTCAGCGCTTTCTGCGTTTCCAGTTGCAGAGGATAGCGGTCCTATTCTGCTACTTACCGAAACAGGATTAACCACTATTTTTAGAAGGAGGGAATTGAGGAGTTATCGCTTCTAAGGATTACAGAGGAGTTAAGACAACAGTCT
>CAMBBY010000096.1 GCA_945863825.1 uncultured Prevotella sp.
GACATCAACCGTTTCCAACGCACCATCATTTGGGTTTACAAGATGCTGTTCGACTATGTTACCTTTGGACAATTTGACTACATCACCATCATCAAAAACCAATCGTATGGGACAGCCAACGACAAAGCATTTTCGCTACCAGGCTCACGTTCTTTCCAATACTTAAAGAGTCCAGAACTGGCACATCCTCGTATTAAGAAAAGCGAGATAAAGAACATCATCCTTGGTGGTGGACAAAACTTCCTAAGTCCAGAGCGTCGTTTCGATGCCATCATAGTTAACACTCCTGATTTATTTGAAGAATAACAAATATGAAGATAGTAGATTTATTTTGCGGATGCGGCGGGCTTAGTCTCGGTTTTCAAAATGCGGGCTTCAAAATCGTAGCTGCATACGATAAATGGCAAGCTGCGCTTTCCGTATATCAGAAGAACTTTGAGCATGAATGCAAGATGCTCGACCTCTCCAACATCAAGGATAGTGTAGCGGAAATAGAAAGCAAGCATCCTGACATGATTATCGGTGGTCCTCCATGCCAAGATTTTTCTTCCGCAGGCAAAAGGGATGAAGACAATGGCAGGGGTGACCTCACGGTCAACTATGCGCAAATCATCAATAGGATTCGTCCGAAATGGTTTGTCATGGAAAACGTTGAACGAATAACAAAGACACAGAAGCTTATTGATGCTAAGAAGATATTCAAGGAAGCAGGATATGGTTTATCTTGGCAAGTACTGGATGCCAGCAAATGTGGTGTTCCACAAAAGCGCAAACGCTTCTTCATGATAGGGAAACTGCATGAACAAGATGACTTCATGGCTCCTTTTTTGCAAAGTGGATTGTCAAAAACATCAATGACCCTTCGGGAATACTTCGGTGATTCATTGGGGGTAGAATATTACTATCGACACCCACGTAGCTATGCACGTCGTGGCATTTTCAGCATAGACGAGCCAAGTCCAACAGTAAGAGGAGTAAACCGTCCTATGCCAAAAGGCTACGAGATTCATGACAACGACCCTGTAAAAAGCAAAGAAGGCATCCGTGCCTTGACTACCATCGAGAGGAGTTACATCCAGACTTTCCCTAAAACATTTAAGTTTGAGGGAAGCAAAACAGAATTAGAACAGATGATAGGAAACGCTGTGCCAGTAAAACTTGCGGAATACGTAGCTACCTCCATCAAGAAATACTTAAAAGAACCTCATCGAGAGCGTAATCTTGAGATAGACTTCCAACAATTCTTGTTAGAAGATAGATTAGCAGCATACATCAGCGAGCCTATACATCGAAAAGCATAGAAGAAGTAAACTTCATTCAGAACATATCAAACATTATATTTTAACTATAAGAAGACAATGAAAATAACAATTATCGGAGCAGGTGCCATGGGCGGTGCCATGGCTGAAGGACTCTTGCAGAGCGAGAAGTTCACTCCATCAGATATTACGGTATCTGACCATAACCAACCAGTATTGGATCACTTCGCAAGCGAAGGAGCCAGCGTAACCCTCGACAACCAGTTGGCTTGCCACGGCGCAGACATCGTATGCGTAGTTGTAAAGCCTTGGTGCGTGGAGAAAACTTTGAAAGGTATCAAGGATGTACTCGACTACAAAAGCCAAAAACTCATAGTAGTTGCAGCCGGTGTTCCATCAGCCAATATCAAGGAATGGCTTGACAAGGACGGTTCTACCCCAACATTCTTCCTGGTAATGCCAAATATCGCTATCGCTTACAAACAGTCGATGACATTCATCACTCCAATTGATGCATCTGCTACAGAGAGCAAGCAAATCACAGATATATTTGATGAATTGGGCGAGAGCCTCATCATGGAAGAACGCCTTTTCCCTGCAGCCACAGCCATGTCATGTGCCATTGCTTATGCGATGCGCTATGTAAGAGCCAATGTGGAAGGCGGCGTAGAGATGGGCTTCAAAGCTAAGGATGCACAGAAGATTGTACTCCAGACCGTGAAGGGTGCTGTAGAATTACTGCAAGAGACAGGCGAACACCCAGAGGCCGCCATTGATAAGGTTACTACTCCTGGCGGCTGTACCATCAAGGGTCTCAACACCATGGAACAAGGAGGTTTCACTTCTGCTGTCATCAACGGCTTGTTAGCTGGTAAAAAATAAAAATATTCCATCATAAGAAGTGTATTGCAATGGTCGATACACTTCTTTTTTTCTTATCGAAAATTTCCAGTAAAAGTCTTTGGCATATTCATTTTTTCTTCGTATTTTTGTCCTCGAAATCTAAACTCTTGCAATTTAAAACCAATCAGAAGATGAATTACCATAAAAATCATGGCAATCTCAAAAGATGCTGGGGACTTATATTCTGTTCACTAAGCATATTATTAGGTGCCTGCACAACAAAAGTTGTCAAGCAACAAGACAACCTGCCAATAGAGGATAGTACTGAAATCGAAGTCAACACAACTGTTCTTCCCCTACCAGACACCTTGTATCCGTCGGCAGAGAGAGTGCGCTACGATGTTGAAATCAAAGATTCCAGCGACCTTACCTTGTCCTCTTTAGAGAGTCTCTATGATGGGGAAGATGTACTGACTTTCAGGAAAACCCTACAGCGTGATGCCAACTTTGGCGGTAAGGTAACAGGAACACCTGCTACCATAGACACGGCATGGGTATTTCATACCTATTATAATACAGAGCAGACGAAATATGGAATCTGGGGAGGAGGTTCCGGATGGACTGGTCAGCCTCTTTATCACAAGAAGAGAAATGAGATTATGGTTGGATCTCTATGCGGCAGAGTCTATTTCATCGACTACAATACAGGAAAGGCGACAAGACAAGCAATAGACGTGACCAACACGATAAAGGGAACTCCATCGCTCGATCCTACTCTCGACAACCTCTATGTCGGTCAGGGTGTTCCCAATCACCAACCATTCGGAAGTTTGACCATAGACCTGAAAAAGAACCAGATAACCGATTTCTTCGGACGTGACCCAAAAGCACGCCGCGGTTGGAATGCTTTCGACTCATCGCCAGTAGTCGTAGGAGACTTCCTTTTCTGGCCTGGCGAAAACGGATGTCTGTATAAATTCCGCAGAGCCCAAGGCAAGCTTACACTTGCAGCTGCATTACGCTATACCATCAACGGTTCGGCTCCTGGAGTAGAGAACAGTCTCTGCGTATATCGCAACTATGGTTTCTTCGGAGACAATCATGGCAACATTCTTGCCGTCAACTTAAATACGATGAAACCAGTTTGGAGTTACAACAACCTGGACGACATAGATGGCAGTATCGTATGCAAAGTGGAGAATGACACACCTTATATATATTGTGGCTGCGAAGTGGACAAACAGGGAAATGAAGGTATTTGTCATATCGTAAAATTGGATGGAAGAAACGGCAATCGTATCTGGAATTTGCAGATACCTTGCAAACGCTTTACCTTAGGAGAAAAGGAGCTTGATGGCGGTATGTATTGTACTCCATTATTAGGAATGGGCGATTGCAGCCATCTTCTTTTCGCTAATATTTGCCGAAACGGAGCTGATGGAAAGGGAGCAGAATCTGGCGAAATGATAGCCGTCGATATTCAAACAGGCAAGATAGTCCACTCGACCCAACTGAACCAGTTTGCGTGGTCATCACCTGTAGGATTCTTAAACGAGAAAAACGAAATGTATATTTTCACAGGCGACTCTGGTGGAACCACATACCTTATCCGCGCCAAGACCGGAGAAATACTGTGTAAGAAGCATTTTGCTCACAACTTTGAATCATCGCCATTGGTCATTGGCAATACCGCTATCGTAGGCTCCCGACAAAACGGAATCTATAAATTCGTTATCAAATAGAGGATTAACGCTGATTTTTCTTGCTCATATCAGCAAAAATTAGTACTTTTGCCCACAAACCAATAAAAATATAGAAATATGGACGAAGCAATCAAGCAAATCGGCGAGAGACTGAAAGGTCTTCGCGAGGTTCTCAACATCCCTGCAGAGGAGGTGGCTGAGCTTTGTGACATCAGTCTCGACCATTATCTCAAAATAGAGTCAGGAGAGGCAGACCCTTCTGTGTATCGCCTCTCAAAGATATCCAAGCGGTATGGTATCGACCTTGACGTATTACTCTTCGGCGAGGAACCTCGCATGAAAGGATACTACGTGACCCGCAAGGGACAGGGACCGGAGATTGACCGTAACAACCAATATAAGTACCAGAGCCTTGCCGTTGGTTTCAAAGACAGAAAGGTAAATCCTTTCATGGTTCAGGTTGATCCATTACCTGGTAATGAGAAACCCAATAAGAACGGACACGACGGACAGGAATATGATTATGTGATAGAAGGAACACTTGAGGTAACCATCGAAGAAAAAGTCATGGTCCTCAACCCAGGTGACAGCATCTATTTCGACAGCAAGAAACAACATTGTTTCCGTTCCCTCAATGGAGAACCTGCCAAGTTTCTTTGTATCATTATCTAAATAGAGAATTCAATTCTCTAAGCAAATCAAACAATTATGATTGAGAGATTTTTAAAACAAACTAAATTTACTTCAGAACAAGACTTCAAGGAGCATCTGGAGTTCATTATACCAGAAGATTTCAACTTTGCCTACGATGTAATGGACGAGTGGGCAAAAATCAAGCCAGACCATGTTGCACTGCTTTGGACAAGTGAACGTGGCGAGGAAATACGTTTTACATACAAGGATCTGAAAGAACAGAGCGACAAGACTGCTGCCTACTTCCAAAGCCTCGGCATTGGTCATGATGATAAGGTAATGCTTATCCTGAAGCGCCACTATCAGTGGTGGCTCGCCATGCTCGGACTCCACAAGATAGGAGCCGTAGCCATTCCTGCCACCCACATGCTCACCAAGCATGACATCGTATATCGCAACAATGCCGCCAGCGTAAAAGCCATCATCTGCTGCGGCGATGATTACGTGGTAGAGCAAATTGAAGAGGCTATGCCAGAGAGCCCTACCGTCAAGACCCTGATCAGTATCGGTCCGGATATTCCTGAAGGTTTCCACGATTGGATGAAGGAATGGAACGAATGCGCTCCTTTCGTTCGCCCGGAACATGTAAACTCCAATGAAGATACGCTCCTGATGTATTTCACATCAGGTACGACAGGCGAGCCAAAGATGGTGGCCCACGACCACCTCTATGCCCTCGGTCATCTGACCACGGGTGTATATTGGCACAATCTCCACAAGAACTCCATCCACCTAACCGTAGCCGATACCGGTTGGGGAAAGGCTGTTTGGGGCAAACTCTACGGTCAATGGTTTGCCGGAGCTACCGTCTTCGTATTCGATCACGAGAAGTTTACGGCTGATAAGATCATGCGCCAGATAGAAAAATATCATATCACTTCTTTCTGCGCCCCTCCTACCATCTACCGTTTCATGATTCAGGAGGATTTCTCCAAGTACGACCTCAGCAGTCTCGAATATTGTACTACTGCGGGGGAAGCGATGAATCCATCCGTGGCAGAAACCTTCCAGAAACTGACTGGTGTACAGATCTATGAAGGTTTCGGACAGACCGAAACCACCATGACATTAGGTACCTTCCCTTGGATCAAACCAAAACCAGGAAGCATGGGCAAGCCAAATCCACAATATGATGTTCACATCCTTCGCCCAGACATGACAGAGTGTGAGGATGGTGAAAAGGGTGAGATCTGCATCCGCATCGGTGATAACAAACCTCTTGGACTCTTCAAGTATTATTACCGTGACGAAAAGCAGACCAAGTCTGTATGGCATGACGGTTACTATCACACGGGCGATATGGCTTGGCGTGACGAGGAAGGCTACTTCTGGTTTGAGGGCAGAATCGATGATGTAATCAAGAGTTCCGGTTATCGCATCGGTCCTTTCGAGGTAGAAAATGCCCTGATGACTCATCCTGCCGTAGTAGAGTGCGCCATCACCGGTGTACCAGACCCAATCCGCGGTATG
>CAMBBY010000097.1 GCA_945863825.1 uncultured Prevotella sp.
AGATTCGCCTTAGTCTCGTGGGCTCGGAGATGTGTATAAGAGACAGGGGATGGAAGGTGAGCGAACAGGTGGTCAAAAAGAAAAAGGCACAGGGTCCGCAGACCTATCTGATCTTAGCGATAGAAATGCAGGATGGCAAGCATTATCTCTCGCGGGTCAATCCCGGTTTTGCCCGTCGTATCGAAAGTCAGTTGGTGAAACTTCGGGAGGTGAAATCGCATTGTTGGTACACCACCCAGGAAAACTACTTTGAGGATTATCCGCAGGTGCGCAGTCTCCGTGGCCGTCGCATTTCAAAAGCCGATTTCGATCGTCTGCTGAATGTCTTGACTCCTTTTCATTTCTGATATTTCATCGTTCCACAGATTTCACAGATTTACACAGATCTTTTTGAAGTAAAAATAAATCTGTGTAAATCTGTGAAATCTGTGGGACTTTTCTTTGTGATCTTTCTGTGTGACTTTATGGACGAACAGGATGTAGCTTATGGACATTTTCTAAAAATAAACTGTATCAGCACAGTCAACAGATTTTTCAGGTGGAAATATTCGTGAAAAAACAATGTCTTGCGTATAAATTGACGAATTGAGCGAAAAATTACCGATTATTTTACAAGATTTTTTATAAAAATATGCTACATTTGCAAATTCTCTTTAACTTATGTAAGTTCTTTTAATGATTTTGAAGTTCTTTAATTATCAAATATTCATAACTATGAAGAAAAAGCAAATGAAAGCAAGTTTGTTACTTGTGTCTTTATTGACGGCTGGTTTCTTGGTAACCGGGTGTACAAATGACGATTATGATTTTGACCAGATTGATGCTACAATGGGATTTGGTGGTGGTGAATTGGAAATACCTGCCAGTTCTACCATGAACATTCCTTTGTCTGATATTCTGGAACTCGAAGAGAATGGTAGTGTGAAGATTGCCGCAAACGGTGATTATCTGTTCCAGTTGACAGGTACGGATGCTTCTACTGCTTCTCCTAAGATTTCTCCTATTCACTTGACGGGTAGATCTTATACCAATACGATTAACTTGAGCACCAGTTCTGCTGCCAAGGGTACCCGTGCTGCTGGTACTCATCTCAGTTTTGTCTCTCCTAAGCAACAGATGTTCGAATATAATGGTACGGATGCTGCCGTGAAGAGTCTGAACAGTGCTGAGGTGGATGGCGAAATCGTGCTGACTGTGAACCTCGCGCTCAACGGTCTTTCTTCTGCCATCACCACGATAGATAAGGCAACCATCAACCTTCCTGGCTATCTG
This sequence comes from uncultured Prevotella sp., assembly GCA_945863825.1. GTDB lineage: Bacteria > Bacteroidota > Bacteroidia > Bacteroidales > Bacteroidaceae > Prevotella. Next base: position 1,273 of record CAMBBY010000097.1, read on the forward strand.
CAGATTTCATCTGTCAATGGTAATGGCAATGGCGTTCCTATGGTCAACGGCTCCAAGATTACCGTGGAGAATGTTTCTACAAGCCGCAACCTCCAACTCACCATCAAGGCTAAAAAACTGGATTTCGCAAATCAGGATGCTTATGGTAAGGTTGTCATCGGCAATAATGGCTCTATCACGATGGACGGTTATTTCGACCTCGGTATTGAGGCTCATGTAACGGGTGTTCCTACATCTGCACTGTCCATCGGTGCCAACGTGACAGTCAATGATATTACCTTGAAGTCTGCTACCGGTATCTTCGACCCGGAAATCAATATCACAAGTTTGGGTGATGTAGCTGTGACTGGTGTTCCTGACTTCCTTTCAGAAGATGGCGTAAGAGCAGACCTGGATAATCCTCAGATTATTCTTTCTATCAAAAATGATATGGATGCAGCGGCTAAGGTGAGTGCAAAGGTGATTTCTACCAAGAACGGTCAGAACTTGGCTACCGTGCAACTCCCTGAGATGCATATTTACAAGACTACTGTTACGCCTGTAACCAAGATCTGTATCTGCCGCCATAAGACAGCAGAACTGACTACTCAGTATGGTGCTGCCAATGTATATGAGGTGAGCAACTTGGCTACACTTATCAACAAGCATATTCCAGACCATGTTCAGATTACCGATGTGGAGGCGAAGGCTGATCTCAGTCAGGAAATGACTATCGAGTTCGGACAGAATTACAGTGTTGAGCCAAGTTATAAGGTCTATGCTCCGTTGGCATTTGCCGAGGATGCTGTTATCGAATATGCAGATGATTTCGACGGTTGGAATGATGATTTGGATGAACTGGAATTGGCAGAGGGTACTTATCTGCGTCTTACTGCTGATGCACAGAATCTGGTTCCTGCTACCCTCATCGTAGAGGCTACTCCACTCGGAGTGAATGGTGCAGACATCAGCAACCAGATAGAGGTGAATATCAAGCAGGGTACTGTGAAGGCATCTGCTGATGGTGTCACAGCCGTGACTTCTCCGCTGGAAATCGAACTCCGTGAAAAGGTAAAGGGCGCATTGCAGAAACTCGACGGACTCTCTTATAAGGTAAAAGGTAAGGCAAGCCATGATGGAACTACCGTGACCGGCATCAACCTCAACTCTAAGAAGCATACCCTGAAGTTGGAAAACATCAAGGTGAAACTCGTGGGTAAGGTGATTGGTAACTTCAATTAATGACAGAGAGTAGTAACAGAATAATAACACACATAAAAGACAAAGAAAATGATGAATAAAATATATAAGCATGTCTTGGTTGCCTCTCTGCTCATGATGGGTGGCACCGCAATGGCTCAGACGCTCAATTCCGCTTACTTTACTGACGACTACAAGTTCCGTCACGATATGAACCCGGCTTTTGAGAACAAGCAGAACTATATCACCATCCCTGCTTTGGGTAATATCAATGTCAACCTGCAGGGCAACTTCGGTTACAAGGATGTTGTACTGAACAATCCGATGTACGGACAGGAGGCGGGTGCCAAGAAGATGACTTCCTTCATGAACCCTTATATCTCTGCCGATGAGGCGCTGAAGGGTTTCAGCAAGAGTAACAACCGCATACAGGGTGATGTAGGCATCGCCATTCTTTCTGCTGGTTTCAAGGGCTTTGGCGGCTATAATACCATCGAGGTGAATGCCAAGGCATCTTTCGGTGCTTCCCTGCCTTATGAGTTGTTTGAATTTGCCAAGAACACGGGCAACCAGAATTATGAGATTGGTGATGTGAGCATGATGGCTCGCTCTTATGCAGAATTTGCATTGGGTCACTCTCATCAGATCAACAAGAAACTCCGCATTGGTGCTAAATTGAAGTTCCTCTTCGGTGTGGCTGATGGTGATGTTCGTCTGGAAAACCTGCGTGCTGACCTCTCTGGTACAGACAAGTGGATTGTTTCCGGCAAGGCGAATGCACAGGTTTCCATGAAGGGCTTTACTTATAAGACTTCCAGGGATGAATATAACAACCCTGACAAGGGCGAATATGACAAGATTGATGATGTAGATGTTGATGGCGCAGGATTGGGTGGCTTCGGTATGGCGCTCGACCTCGGTGGTGTCTATAAGTTGAACGATAACCTGACCCTGAGTGCTTCTGTTCTCGATTTGGGTTTCATCAACTGGAGCAACAATATGAAGGCTGTGAATAGAGCTGAGAGCTTCGAATTCAATGGTTTTCATGATACTGCCGTCAGAGAAAACAGCGGTCCTACCATTGACGACAAGATAGATGATTACGGCGACCAGATAACCGACTTCGTCAACCTGAAGGATTTGGGCGATCAGGGTAGTCGTACCACCAGTTTGGCTGCTACGCTCAATCTCGGTGCTGGGTACAGTTTGCCTTCTTATGACAAGTTGTCTTTCGGTTTCCTGAGCAGCACCCGTATCAATGGTGACTATACTTGGAGTGAGGGTCGATTGAGTGCCAACTGGAAACCATTGAAGTGGTTGGATGGTGGTGTCAACTTTGCTGTCAGCAGTTTTGCAGCCAGCATGGGTTATGTCCTGAACATCCATCCTAAGGGTTACAACTTCTTCATCGGTATGGATCACATCTTGGGTAAGACCAGTAAGGAGTTCATTCCTCTTAGTTCCAATGCCAGCATCGCTGTGGGTATGAGCGTTGCCTGGTAACAGACGAATCAAACAGCAAAAAGGGTGTGTCACAGGCTTATGACACACCCTCTTTTTTTCAGCGGTATGCTCCGCCTTCAGCACCTCCTTCGTTTCGCTCTCCGCACCTTTGGCTTTTGCAATCTCTCAGGCGTGAGAGTCAATAACGAAAGGTAGCCATGACTTTTCCCATCGGTCAGCTCCATTTTCTCACCGCACGGCAATTCTCTACTCCAAAGTATCTGATGATATTTCCTTAGCATTGTGTGCAAGACTTGGTTTTGTTACAGGAGCCTTGCGAATCAATAATCTACATCTCCGCTTTCAGCTTCTGTATCAGTTCTGCCGACAGCCCCGTTATTTCCATCACAGTCGCTTCATCCATGCCCTTTGTCAGCATCTTCTTGGCAATCTCATGGCTTTTCTTTTCCATTCCTTTTTCCATTCCTTCAGCAATACCTTCACGCTTGGCGGTGTCTACGGAATTCTTGATGTCGCGATACGCTATCTTACTGGCCTCGTACTCCCTCAATTCCTGCGGAGTAAACTTGGCAATCTCGGCTTCCTCAAAGAGGCGGTCGAAGACTTTGTCGCATAACTCCTTAGGGCGCTGGGTAAGCTTGTAGAGATTCTTCAGCGCATAGAGCCACTTGTCGTAAAGCGTCTCCAGTTCCTCCAGCGATTTGTTAAACTTGGCTATTTCTACATAGATGAACTCCAGCTTGTCGTAGAACACTTTATGAGTGGCGGTATCGCACAACTGTACGCTATGGCGGATTTTTTCCTTTTCGAAGGCTTCCTCGTTCATGTCGAAGTTGAGCAGGGCAACGGTATATACATAGTTGAGTTTGAAGTCCCAATCCTTCCCCTTTGGTGCCTGTTCACGGATAGGGAATGTGGAATAGAACAGGGAGCGGTCCTTGAAATATGTCTGATAGGCATTCTGCATTTCTACGATGAACTTCTCGCCGTTTTCGCCCTCGCAGTATACGTCGAAGATGGCTTTGCGGTCGGTGTAGACGTCTCCCACATGCTCAGGGTTGAGATACGAAACGTCCTTCACAACCTGTTTGCCATCAAACAAACTGTTGAGAAAACAAATCAGCAAATCCTTGTTTATTGCTGTTCCAAAAATTCGCTTGAAGCCGAAGTCGGTCAGCAAGCTGATATATCTTTCTTCTACCTGTATCATACGCATTTTTTTATTCTTTTGCAAAGATACTCTGAAATTTAGTAACTTCCAAATATTTAGGCTGTTTTTTAGCTAAAATGAGTAAGCGTGCTGGATAATATCAATCATACACCGTACCGACGGCACCGATGCCTTCGATACGCTCAATATCGGCTGCGAGAAGTTCCCACAGCACGATTTATACCCATCTCATTAAGGTTGCCGAATTGAGACAATATTGGAAAGGGAACATTTATCCAGAGCGAGACAGGGCTGTTTATGAAGAGCATTTTATTAAAGCTAATGTTTGGAAGAGAAACTTGAAACTAAATCAAATTAGCGATTTTTGGAAACCGGTCGTACCGTTTTGATTATATCCAATTGGAGTTGGTGGGGTCATATAAAAATAAAAGGAATTATGGGCAAATATCGCTTTCCTCGCATACAGGAGGTTCGGAGGCCATACAATATATACGTTTTAATTCTGATATGTAGGAACAACTTATATTATTGGACGAAGAAGGGCATCCGTCCCTCTTTGCTCCTATAATGATAGCCTCGCTTTAGACATGTGCGCAATTGGAACGTGATGATACCTCATTCCGATTGCAATCAGGAAGGAAGCGGTATATAGAGAAAGGTGGAAAACTCGGGCGCAAGGTAGGCTCTGTAAAAACGGAAGAACAGATGAAAGCCGAATATAGGGAAGTTATTAGTTTGCTCCGCAAGGGATATTCCATTCGGGATGTGGCAAAGCTGAGTGGTTAAGGGGTAAGTACCGTACAACGAGTTAAGCGATTGATAAGAGTACAATCATCGCAATAATACTATTAATTTTACGTTCTTTTCAAAGAAAGGGGT
>CAMBBY010000098.1 GCA_945863825.1 uncultured Prevotella sp.
CCTCAGAAGGATTCGACATATCCAACTGTCCCTCCTTCATCGGTGCATAAATCTTCAGAAAGCCATCCCATTGCGCACCGATACCAAGGGTCTGCGCCAAGCGGATACCCAAGGTTCCATATTCCAAGTTGGCAGCATGAAGTGAGAATGTGCCATCACCATAGAGGATGTCTGTGATATGCGACTGGTCGCTGAAATTATCATCCACACCCTTGATGGTAACCATAGCCTGACGGTCCTGATAGACAGCCAGCGCCTGATCTTCCACACACTCTGTTGCAACATCTACCTGCGGCAACTGGCGAATTTTGGTCAAGATAGGGTCATCGCAAGGAGCCGTCTTACCTTTTGTAGGAACGAGTTCTAACTGTGGATCAAAGCTGGTAAACAAAGTTGCCACCAAGTCATGGAATCCATTGAACACACTCAGCACGATGACTAACGCCATCGTAGCCACAGCCACACCAATCGCCGAGATAGCACTGATGATATTGATGGCATGAGTGCTCTTCTTGGAAAAGAGATACCTGCGAGCAATGAAAAATGGAAAATTCATTTGTCTTTTACTTTTTTACTTTTTCAAAAGTTCATCTATGCGCTCCAAATAATCCAGACTGTCATCGAGGAAGAAGCGTAATTCAGGAATTATACGCAATTGGTTTCTTACCTTCTTGCCCAAATCATAACGAATGGTTTTCTCATTAGCGGTGATATTCTTCAGGATTTCCTCTCCTTTCTCAGAAGGGAACACACTCAGATAAGCAGTACAGATACTGAGGTCTGGACTGATTTTTACCTTGGTCACACTCACCATGACACCATGCATCATACGAGTTTGTGACTGAAATATAAGACTCAACTCCTTCTGGAGAAGTCTGGATATACGGTTTTGTCTTGTTTCTTGCATAATCTTTTCTATTAGAATGATTAACTAAATCAGAATGATTAACTAAAAATTAAACATTACTCAGTTTAACACTATTCAAGGTCCACATGCTTCACCTCCACACTTTCATGCAGGAAGATCTGAGCAGACTCCTTGAATTTTTCCTCACTTTCAGTAGTCAGATACTGGCAGGTACCTTTCTTGGTAATCATATTCTCCATGTCCTGATGCCGCTTCACGTAATTTTTCAGACTCTCAGCTACATACATTCCTTGTGGCACAACCCGCACACCATCGGGAAGGTTTTTTACAATGCTGTTCATCAGCAATGGATAATGTGTACATCCCAAGATAATCGTATCTATGTCAGCATCTTTACGCATCAGTTGGTCAATGCGCTTCTTGACGAAATAATCAGCACCCGGACTATCAGCCTCATTGGCTTCTACGATAGCCGCCCATAGCGGACAAGCAACACCGCTAACCTTGACTTCAGGCCAGAGTTTGGCAATCTCCAAGTCATAGCTTTGACTTTTGATAGTACCTTCCGTAGCCAACAGACCGACATGGTTACTCTTGGTGATATTACCGATAATCTCAGCAGTAGGACGGATAATACCCAGCACACGGCGGCTTGGATCCAACTCAGGGATATCCCTTTGCTGGATAGAACGAAGTGCCTTGGCTGAAGCCGTATTACAACCCAGAATCACCAAGTGACACCCCATCGAAAACAGTTTGAGTACTGCCTGGCGCGTAAACTTATACACCACCTCGAAAGAGCGGGAACCATACGGCGCACGTGCATTATCACCCAAGTACATATAGTCGTACTGAGGAAGAAGCTGACGAAGTCCATGCAGGATAGTCAACCCACCATATCCGGAATCAAATATTCCGATAGGACCAGGATTAGAAGGTAACATCATTTCAAATTCTCCTTGATTAGTTCGGTAATATCCTCTCCCATCGCAGCATCAACGTATGGAAGTGAATCGTGGTCGGCATTCAGGATAAACGCATATCCTTTCGCCTTGCCTATCTTCTGCAAAGCCTCTCTGATTTGTTTTTTCAGGGGAGCATAAGCATCTTCCTCAGCCTGTTTCAGCAGACGTTCCGACTCAGCTTTGAAAGCCATATTCTTAGCCATCAGTTCACGAAGTTCCGCCTGTCGTTTTTCCAGGATGGAAGGAGCGAAATTACGCTGACCATCCAGAAACTCCTCATACTTGCTGTTAAACTCGTCCTCCGAGCGCTTGGTTTCGGCATCATACTTCAAGCGAAGATCGTCCATATGATGCTTGGCTATCGCATAACCAGGCATTGTACGAAAGACTTCTTCGAAGCTGAAATAGCCGAAACGGATTGCAGACGGAGCCTCTGCACCCGCAGTAGGAGCAGCAGTAGCCTCACTCGCTTTAGGAGCTGAATTAGCCACCTGCTGGGCAGATGCCAGCACAGGCATCATTGCCAGAACAGGCATCATTGCCAGAACCAAATAAAGGAATGTCTTTTTCATCATGAAGTGTTGGATTAGAATAGGCATATTCATACCTATTATATATAAATACAGAAAAGAGAAACAAGGGCAAGCACTTGTGCCTGCCCCACTATCTCAGTTGAAAATAACCGAAATTACTTGATCTTAGCCTGTACTTCCTTAGTTACATCAACTACATTGGTACCAGTGTAAACAGCAGCACCTTCCTCGAAGATGTAAGTGTAGTTGCCAGCCTTACCTACAGCCTCGATAGCAGTACGCACCTTAGCCACGATAGGCTGCATCAGCTCGCTGCTCTTCTTCTGCAATTCCTGCTGACCGTCCTGATAAGCCTGCTGAATCTTCTGCTGAAGACCCTGCAACTCAGTTTCCTTCTGCTGCTTAGCAGTAGCATTCATTGTACTCTGACCCTTCTGATACTCGTCAGCCTTGCGCTGGAACTCATCCTGCATAAACTTCAAATCGTTCTCCTTCTGCTTCTGGAGTGCCTCAAGCTCACCATTAGCTTTAGCAACATCAGGCAAAGCCTGCATGATAGTCTGGGTATTTACCTTACCAAACTTCTGTGCCATCATTGTCATTGGTGCACAAAGCATCAACATTAAAATAAGCTTTTTCATTGTTTTTATTCTTTTAATTATAAATATTCAAATAGGTTTTCAGATGGACATATTGTCCACAGTCAACTCACTTTTATAACTCTCGCTGCAAATATACAACTAATTATTGGAATAACCTAATTTTTGAAGCACTTCGTTGCTAATATCGATTTTTGGAGAACCAAATATGATACCAGCATTGCTGGCTCTGTCGAGCACCAGCGAATAGCCACGCAAATCAGCGATTTCCTTCACTGCATTGTAGATTTCCTCCTGTATAGGAGTCATCAGCGCTTCACGCTTCTTGTAGAGTTCCCCTTCAGGTCCGAAGTATTTCTTCTTCAGATCACTGGCTTCCTTCTCCTTCTGCATGATGGCATCCTGCTTGGCTTTTTTCTGTTCCTGTGACAAGAAAACCACCTCGTTCTGATAGTTCTTGTACATAGTACTTGCCTCCAGATTGAGCGCCTCTACCTCAGCTTGCCATTTCTTGCTCACCTGATTCAACTGTTCGTTGGCACGCTCGTAAGCAGGCACATTCTTCAGGATATATTCCATATCAACCAGCGCATATTTCTGCGCATGGGCTGTGATGGCTGCTACAGCCATCATCAGCATCAATATCATCTTCTTCATAAGAATTCCTCCAATTATATCAATTCTTATTTATTATTTATCATTTCTCATTTGTCATTTGTCTTAGAACTCCTGACCGAGGATAAAGTGGAACTGGCTTCCACCCTTCTTATACTGGCTTCCGTTCCAAACCTTGTCGAAACCATAAGCCCAGTCGATACCCATCAAGCCGACCATTGGCAAGAAGATACGTACACCGACACCGGCACTACGCTTCATGCTGAATGGATTGAACTTCTTGGTGTCATACCATGCATTACCAGCCTCTACGAAGGTCAAACCATAAATAGTGGTATTACCCAAAAGGAACGGATAACGGAGTTCCAATGAGAAACGGTCGTATGCATAAGCATAGTAACCTGTGCTGGCACTATAAGATACAGAACCATTCTCGTAACCACGGAGACCGACGGTTTCCTCACCATAATAGGATGAATAACCGCTCATACCGTCACCACCCACATAGTAGGTCTCAAATGGACTCTTGTTGTATTTATTGTAAGCTCCCAACAAACCGAGTTCCACACGGGTCATCAACACAAAGCACTTCTGACCTCCGCTCAATGCGGTATAAGTCTTAGCCTTGAACTTCCACTTATGATACTCTATCCAGCGATATTTCTCCTGCTGCTCCTGAGCATAGGTTGGTGAGTTTCTGTTGGTTGCCAGATGCTCATAATCCTTGTTGTTCATCAAGCTCCATGGTGGAGTCAGGTTGACAGAAGCCTCTACCTCAGAACCAGTACGTGGGAAGAGCTGATTATCTGTTGATGTACGGTTCAGCGAAATTGTCAAGTTCAAGTTATTCGCATTACCGTTGGTCATCAGCATATAACTCCAGTTCTTCATCATGTAGCGCTGGTAAGCCAACTGCAAAGACAGAGTAAAGTAGTCATCTGGCCAACGGAGACGCTTACCCCAACCGAGGCTTACGCCGACCATCTGAATATACTTATCTGGGTCGTAATAATTCTCGTAGTTATTGTAATAGCTGGAACCGTAACCATACATGTAGCTATAGTAGTTGTTCATGTAAGCACTGTTATAATAGTTGCTTGACACGTCAGTACTCTTACTATAGTATGCACCTACGCTGAACTGAACAGGTCGCTTGCCACCAAACCAGTTGGTAGAGTAGCTTACGTTATAGCTCTGATAGTAGGTACCATTGGTCTGTGCACCGATACTGAGCACCTCACCATCACCGATAGGCATGATACCACGATGCTCCTTATTCTTGTTGAAGAGGTTGGCCATAGAGAAGTTGTTGAGCTTCAAGCCCACACGTCCAATGACACCAGTCTGTCCCCAACCGAGTGAGAACTCAATCTGGTCATTACTCTTCTGCTCCAGGTTCCAGTTGATATCCACAGTACCATCCTCATAGTTTGGCTTGATATCCGGGTTCACCTTTTCAGCATCAAAGTGTCCCATAGAAGCCAACTCACGGGCAGAACGCATGATAGCATCCTTAGAGAAGAGATCGCCTGGCTTCGTACGGAGTTCGCGGCGTACTACATTCTCATAGAGTCGGGTATTACCGTTGATGCGTACGTGGCTCAGGTAAGCCTGAGGACCCTCAGTGACGCGCATTTCGAGGTCGATAGAGTCGCCATCGATATTGATTTCGGCAGGATTGATGTTAGAGAACACATAACCATTATTATAATAGAGGTTTCCCACCGCATCATCATCCTCATTCAAGCGCTTGTGCAAGAGTTTCTGATTATATACATCACCCTTCTTCATGGTGAGCAGAGCATTCAGACGGTCTGTATCATAGACAGTATTACCCACCCACGTGATATTACGGATGAAATATTGCTTACCCTCATCTACCTTCACATATACATTGACATGCTTCTCATCGTAGTTGCTGACGCTATCTTCCAAAATCTGGGCATCACGATAACCATACTCGTAGTATTTATCTATCAGCTTAGCCTTATCCTCTTTCCAGCGTTCAGGTGTAAACTTCTTAGATTTGAAGAAAGTAGCAAATTTTCCTGCCTCATGAGTCTTGGCGAATGCACCTTTGGAGAATAAGCCACCCTTAATCTTGCGGTCAGAAAGTTTCTCATTGCCATCGATGGTAATCTGATGAACCTTGATTTTCTCCTTTTTATCTACGATTACATCCAGGATAACCTGTCCCTTGTTGGCTACATCATCACGCTGGTTGATCTGGATATCAGCATTCTTGAAACCTTTATCATCAAAGTATTTCTTGGCAAGAATCTTGGCACGGTCGAGCATGTTTGGAGCTGTCTCTTATACACATCTGACGCTGCCGACGATACTCCTTGTGT
>CAMBBY010000099.1 GCA_945863825.1 uncultured Prevotella sp.
AGATTCGCCTTAGTCTCGTGGGCTCGGAGATGTGTATAAGAGACAGGGTTGTTCCAGTGACATGCTCTACAAGGTGGACGAAATTATCTCGTACATCAGTCAGTATTTCACGCTGAAAACTGGTGACTTGCTCTATACGGGTTGCCCTACTGGTTGCGGACCTGTGCAGATAGACGACCATCTGGAGGGATATTTAGAGGACAGGAAGGTGCTCGACTTTATGTGTAAGTAATTGTGTAAGAAGTGATTTGAAAAATATGGTTACAAAGGTTTGGAGATATTTGATAGCAACTCTATTGCTGATGCTTGTCTTGCCTATGCAGGCGCAGCAGTTCTTTAACCTGACCGCAGATGAGGTCAGGGTAGATTCCGTGTTGCCGAGATTTGTGTATTCCAAACCTTTGTCCAATCATTACCAGGATTCTATTTATACAGCAACGGTCAAATATGCAGAGTATGTAGATATGACCGTTGCTGATATTGCCAACTACAATCGTCTCTCGGGGGCGGCACTTCCATCGCAGGTTCCTGTAGAGACTCAGGTTTCGCTTTGTCGCAACGAGGCAACGCTCCTCGTCAATTTTTGTCCGTTGGTATTCCGCAACAACAAATATCAGATATTGGTTAGTTTCATGCTCGACATCAAGGCCAAGCCTATCAGTCGTTCAATGGCGAAGGCAAGAGCCTTGACCCGTGCTTCTGAAACAGAAAAGGATTATGCGGCTCATTCTCTTTTGGCTACGGGCAGATGGGCGAAAATCAGGGTAGGCGAGAGTGGTATTTATCAGCTTACTGACCAAGTTATCCGACAGGCTGGTTTTTCTAATATTGATAAGGTGAAAGTGTATGGTTATGGAGGTAATTTTCAGAATGAGGCACTCTATGCGTCAGAAATCTTAGCTAATGACGATCTGAAGGAAGTGCCACAGTATGTGAGAGATGGCAAGCATTACTTCTATGCCAAAGGTCCGGTGAGCTGGAGTAGCAATACTGCCACCCGTCGTACTCGTAATCCTTATTCTGACTACGGATATTATTTTATCACACAGAGCGACGAGGCTCAGCAGACCGTGGATTCAGCTACTTTTGTGAACTCATTTTATCCTTCCAGCGATTTCTATCATTCTCTCTATGAGGTAGATGGTTATGCTTGGTTTTCTGGTGGAAGAAATCTCTATGATTCCAAAGCGCTCAATCAGGGAGCCAGCGAGCAGATTGTCTTTACCAATACTACTGGAAATGCAGGCGGAAAATTGGCCGTCAACATCTCTACGGGTACTTCTGCTACGGCTGATGTGGCTTTGAACGGCAGGACCTTAGGCAAGGTCTATGCCGCAGTTTCCAGTTCGGAATACGATTTTGGAGCGGAAGGTTCGACTATTTTCACCCTCAAGAATCTGACCATCGGCGGCAACGATACGATTACGATTACGAATGTTTCGGGCGGAACCATGCGCCTCGACTATGTGGCCATGGTGTGGAATGCGCCGAAGGCATTGCCGGAATTCTCTGGAAAGATTCCTGCGGCCCAGTTTGTTTATAATATTACCAATCAGGATCATCATGCCGATGCACAGGCCGACATGGTGATTATCATCCCTACTTCCCAGAAACTGCTCAAGCAGGCAAAGAGACTCAAGACTTATCATGAAAACCATAACGGATTGAGAGTCAACTTGGTGCCTGCTGACGAACTGTATAATGAATTCTCCAGCGGAACACCTGATGCTGGAGCTTACCGACGTTATCTGCGCATGCTCCAAGACAGAGCCGAAGGAAATGAGGCAGATATGCCGAAATATCTCCTGCTTTTCGGAGATTGCGTATGGGACAACCGTATGCTGACTGCCGACTGCAAGCGACTGAATCCGGATGATTATCTTCTCTGTTTTGAGAGCGAGAACTCTCTCAACAAAATTTCTTGTTATGTGAGTGACAGCTGGATGGGCATTCTCTCTGAGGGAGCCGGTGGTTCTCCAACCACCCAACAGCAGGACGTAGCGGTAGGAAGATTCCCGGTTTCAACACCAGAAGAAGCCAAGATTATGGTGGATAAAACCATCAACTATATGGAAAATGCCAATGCGGGATCATGGCAGAACACATTGGTGTTTATGGCAGATGATGGTAATGACAACCTCCACATGAAGGATGCCGACGAAGTGGTCAACTACATTGCCGACAAATATCCTGATTTTCAAATCAAGAAGGTGATGTGGGATGCTTACCAGCGCACCACTTCTTCTGTAGGCAATTCCTATCCTGAAGTTACACGTATCATCAAGGAGCAGCAGGCTAATGGTGCCCTGATCATGGACTATGCCGGTCACGCCAGTGCAGGTCAGTTGTCGCACGAGCAGGTGGTGAAACTGGTGGATTTCAACAATTTCAAGAATACCAACCTCCCTCTCTGGGTGACTGCTGCCTGTGATGTCATGCCTTATGATGGAGTGGAAGACAATATCGGTGAGGCAGCTGTGCTCAATCCGAATGGAGGAGCTGTTGCTTTCTATGGAACAACCCGAACGGTTTATGCCAACCGCAATAAATATATGAACCGTGCCTTCCTCAATCGTGTGCTGAGTACGAAGGACGGAAAGCCGCTGACTATCGGTGAGGCACATCGCCAGGCACAGAACGATCTGGTAAAGGGAAATGTAATAGGTTATGATGAGAAAGGTAAACCTATCAAGGAGAGCGACCTGACTTCTAACCGCTTGCAGTATGCGCTCTTAGGTGACCCCGCAATGCCGCTGAATGTGCCAACCCTGAAAGTGGTAGTAGATTCTGTGAATGGCATTTCTACTTCGGATGCTTCTGCCAAGGCTATGCTGAAAGCTGGAATGGTGGCAAGAATCGACGGACACATTGAGGGAAATGATGCTTTCAATGGTGTGGTGACGGCTACGGTAAGAGATTCCAAGGAACTGATAACCTGCCGACAGAACGATGGCACAAGTGATGCTTTCACTTTCTACGACCGCACCAAGACCCTCTATAATGGTTCTGACAGCGTGGTGGGAGGCAAGTTCTCCTTCCTGTTTGCCGTACCTAAGGACATCAACTATACGGATGAATCTGGACTGGTCAATCTCTATGCCATCAACAATGACAGGACCATCCGTGCTCATGGTTCGAGCGACGCATTCAATGTGGGTGGAAGTGCGTTGGCAAAGAATGACTCTATCGGTCCGTCTATCTACTGTTATCTCAATTCGCCTTCCTTCGTGGATGGTGGAAACGTGAACCCTACGCCTTTCTTTGTGGCTGAGGTGAAAGATAAGGACGGAATCAATGCTGCAGGAAGTGGTATCGGGCATGATTTGCAGCTCATCATCGACGGTGATGCGAACAAGACGTATAATCTGAATAACAATTTCACCTACGATTTCGGAACTTATACGAGCGGCTCTACCTATTACAGTATTCCTGAGTTGGCAGCCGGTCCGCATAAACTCCAATTCCGTGCCTGGGACATACTGAACAATAGTTCTACCGCTACGTTGACTTTCAATGTGGTGAGGAGTCTGAAACCATCGTTTGATATAGGTGTGACCGAGAATCCAGCCCGGAATTCTACTACATTCATCATCACGCATGATAGAATAGCGAGCAGTCTGGATATCGTCATCGAAGTGTTTGATACTTCCGGAAGAAAACTCTGGCAGCATACAGAGACGGGTGTTTCCAATTCGGGTCCTTATACTGTGAAGTGGGATTTATCCACAGGTAGTGGAACCTTGCGTACAGGCATCTATCTCTATCGCATCAAAGTGGCTTCAGATGGCAGTGGGTATGAGTCAAAAACCAAGAAACTGATTGTACTCAACCATTGATCAAAATAGAAACAACATATTAACATATATATAATAAGGTATGAATATCAAGAACAGAACAGTTAAGATATGGGCAACTTGCCTCTTGGCAGTCTTTTCTGTGCAGGCGAATGCACATGAGAACGAGAAAGATCTCTTCAATCCAGTCAACTTCGCTGTGATCTCGCAGACCATCGCTCCGGATGCACGAGGTGGCGGTTTGGGTGATGTGGGTGCAGCTACAGACCCAGATGTCAATTCCCAGTACTGGAACCCTGCCAAGTATCCTTTCAATATTTCGAGAGCAGGCGTGGCACTCAACTTCACACCATGGTTGCGCTCCTTAGTCAACGATATGAACTTAGCCTATCTGGCAGGTTATTACCGTATAGGTGACTACAGTGCCGTTTCCGGTTCCTTGCGCTATTTTAATTTGGGTGAGGTTTATACGAGTTTAGATGAAAATGCCACTACTATCAACCCTTATGAAATGTCGCTCGATGTGGCTTACTCCCTGATGCTCAGTGAGAAGTTCTCTCTGGCAGCGGCAGTGAGATGGATTTATTCAGATATGCGCTTCAATGAGACTGAGGAGAACTCCCCAGCTTCCGCTTTTGCCGCAGATATTGCTGCCTATTATCAGAATTACGTCAATATCGGTCAGCGCGAATGTCAGTTGGGTATTGGTTTGAATATTTCCAACATCGGTAGTAAAATCACATTCAGCGGAGAGGAATACAGTCAGTTCCTGCCAGCCAACCTGCGTTTGGGTGCTTCCCTGATGATTCCGCTTGACGAGTACAACCGACTGACGATTGCTGCAGATGCCAATAAATATCTTGTGCCAACCGTTCCGCAGCAGGAGGAAGGTGAAGACAATGCCGACTATGAGGACCGCGTACATAGAGAGTACAGCGACGTATCTTCCATCAGCGGTATTTTCAAGAGTTTCAGCGACGCTCCAGGCGGATTCAAGGAGGAGTTGAAGGAAATCAACTATGGTGTAGGTGCGGAATACGTATATAATGACAAGTTCTCTATCCGTGCCGGTTATCATCACGAGAGTGCCAGCAAGGGTAACCGTAAGTATTTCACTGTAGGTGGCGGTTTCAAGATGAATGTTTTCTCTCTGGATGCCGCCTACGTAGTGGCAACGGCAAAGAGCAATCCGCTCGACCAGACCTTGCGCTTCACCTTGGGATTTGATATGGACGGAATCAAGGATTTGTTCAGAAGAAGATAAATTAGCAATATAAATAGACTATGAATATACGTGTAGGATTCGGATATGATGTGCACAAGTTGGTAGAAAATCGTGACTTGTGGTTGGGTGGCATTCAGATAGATTACGAACTCGGATTATTGGGCCACAGTGATGCAGATGTGTTGATTCATGCTATTTGTGATGCCTTGTTGGGAGCAGCCAATATGCGCGACATCGGCTATCATTTCCCTGATACGGCAGCAGAGACGCTGAATGTGGATTCCAAGATTCTGTTGAAGAAGACCATCGATCTGATAGCCACCAAGGGGTATGTGTTGGGCAATATCGATGCAACCATCTGTGCTGAGCGTCCTAAGCTCAATCCGCATGTGCCTGCGATGAAGGCCTGCCTTGCCCAGGTGATGAATACGGATGAGGAAAATATTTCTATCAAGGCAACGACCACAGAGAAATTAGGCTTTACCGGAAGAATGGAAGGCATTTCCGCCTATGCTACGGTTTTGATCGAGAAAGTTTAGTCCTTTCTCCTAATAGATACATTCCGTTTCTTCTCTTGATAGAAAGCAGTCTTTCTGTTCTTTCCCTCTACAGAAAGCAGTCTTTCTGTTTTTCTCTCCTTGAAATCAGACCATCAAAATAGAAAAATGAAAGCAAAACGCTCATTAGGCTTTACAAGTTGAAAGCTTAATGAGCGTTAATGGTTTCTTAAAATCTGTTGTGTTCGGTCACATTTGGTTGATGTAAATCAAAAAAACGCAAAGGTGCTGTATTTTCTTTCAAAAATATTTGGAGGAATCAGAAAATCGTCGTATCTTTGCACTCGTCAAAAGGTTAATAGATTGTTTAGGTTAGTAGTAATAGATTTAGGTTTTTAG
>CAMBBY010000100.1 GCA_945863825.1 uncultured Prevotella sp.
ATTCGCCTTAGTCTCGTGGGCTCGGAGATGTGTATAAGAGACAGCTATTATAGATATCATCTGATACATGATAATTCAATACTCCGTAGGTTGAGATGTTGAGGTCGAAGCCCTTATACTCCATGTGAGTGCTCAAACCGAAGTTTACCTTTGGAAGACCACTGCCCAATACGGTCTGGTCGTAAGCATCGATTACGCCATCTGGTTCTCCGTTAGGACCTGAAATATCCTCATAGAGGCAGTCACCGATATTGGCTCCCTGCTGAACAGCATTGTTGTCCAAGTCGTCCTGGGTACGGGCGATTCCCTTATAAACCCAACCATAGAACTTACCAATCTCCTGACCTACGTAAGTAGCGTATGCACCGGCGATGTAAGAGTCCTTACCGATACCCAGAGAGGTTACTTTATTCTTCAAGGTACTTACGTTGGCGCTGATATCATACTTGAAGGCATGATCGCGGTTGCGGTAGGTAGCGCTGAACTCGAAGCCACTGTTCTCCATAGAGGCAGCGTTCATGGTTACAGAGGTGTTGGATACACCGGTCTGTGCTGGCACAGGAACTGAGTAAAGCAGGTCTTCTGACTTGTTCTTATACCACTCTGCAGTGAACTCCAGTCGGTTGTTGAACATTGCCAGGTCGATACCCACGTTGGTGGTCTTCTTCTTCTCCCAGGCGATATCGTTGTTCACGAAGGTAGAAACGGCAGAACCGGTTACAGGACTGTTGCCGAAGCTGTAAGTCATGTTGTTACGGTTCATGGTAGCCATATACTGGTACTCACCGATGTTCTCGTTACCGAGCTCACCATAGCTGGCACGAATCTTGAACATGTTAACGATGTCGCGGCTGATAGGGAAGAACTTCTCCTTATCGAAGCGCCAACCCAAAGATACAGATGGGAAGGTTGCCCAACGGATGTTCTTGCTCAAACGGGAGCTACCATCACGACGTACTACTGCAGAAAGCAGATACTTCTCATCATAATTGTAGTTCAAACGACCTACGTAAGAAGCCAGGCTATGCTTGAACTCGTATGACTCTGAGTAAGTGTTCTTGGCATTCTGAAGCTGGAGGAAGTATGGTTCAGTGAAGTTGATACCCCAACCAGTAAGGAGGTTGGTATTTTCCTCCTCGTATGTCATACCGGCGAGCAGGTTGATGTTGTGCTTGCCAATCTTGCCATCGTATGTGATGGTATTCTCAACCAAGGCGTCGCTGTAGTTGCGTGAGCCCTTGGTAAGGCGCTCATTCTCCTTGGCAAGATATACACGGTTGCTCTGAATCCAGGAAGGAATCCAGGTCTTATCCTTAGCCTCAGTCTTGCTGTAAGAGAGGTTTACATTATAATGAATACCATGGTTCTTGCTCTTGATACCTACCATGCCCAACAAATCTACGTCGGCAGAAGCGGTACCTACGAAGCGGTCAACCAAGGTGTTGCGCTGCAGGAGGTTATTAACCAGCAATGGGTTAGAAGCTGAAATATCTCCGTGGATGCCGTCATAGTAAACACCATAACCATAGGCATCGTAGCGATAGGCATTGGCTGCACCCACCTGACTATCGAGAACCCATGTTGAGTTATCGTAAGCCTTGATAGTTGGCTGCATCAGAAGTGTACCACGGAGCACATTGGTTACATCTCCATACAGACCCTGGACATACTCTGAGGCATTGGAAAGGCCCATGTTGTCCTGGTTAGAGTGAGAATAAACCATGCTGGTACGGAACTTCACGAACTTGGTGTCCATGGTGTTGTTGACACGGGCTGTATAACGCTCGTAGTTAGGGCCTGCACCTTCCAAGGTACCCTTCTGGTTATAGTAGTCGAGAGATACATTATAAGTACTGTGAGAGCTACCACCGCTGAGGGCTACGTTGTGGTTCTGGCGGATACCGGTCTTGAATACCTCGTCAAACCAATCTGTGTTGGTTTCGTCCTGGAAATGATACATTCCATCCTCGCCCATCTTGTAACCGCCAGGCAGAGGAGTGTTGGAATTCTTGCAAGCCTGACCCAGGTAGTTGCTATACTGGTCAGCATTCATCACGTCATATACATCGCCAGGAATCTGGTCAACACCAAAGTAACCGGAATAGTTCACCTTCAGAGGCTGGTCTTTCTTACCATTCTTGGTAGTGATGATAACGACACCATTGGCAGCACGAGAACCGTAGATGGCACCCGCAGAAGCATCCTTCAAAATCTGGATGGTCTCGATATCATTTGGAGAGAAGTCACGGATAGTGGTACCCATTGGCACACCGTCGATGACATAGAGAGGAGCCGTGCTACCGAAGGAGCCGATACCACGGATACGTACGCTAGGGTCGGCACCCGGCTGACCGTCGGATGTAATCTGCACACCTGCCACCTTACCTTCGAGCATGGTAGAGATGTTGGAGTTAGACACCTTCTTCATCTCCTCAGCGTTCACAATAGATACGGAACCGGTAAGGTCAGCCTTCTTCTGCGTACCATAACCTACTACAACCACCTGGTCGAGCACCTGATTGTCGGCAGAGAGTTGGATAGATTCGATAATGGCACGACCGCGCACTGCAATCTCACGCTCCTTGTAGCCAAGATAGCTCACGAAAAGAGTCGCATTAGCCTTTACTCGAATTTCGAAATTACCATCTAAGTTGGTAACTGCACCAGTCTTGGCATCTTTAGTCTTGACTGTTGCACCAATCAGAGGTTCACCCTGATCATCTACAACATGTCCCTTGACCGTGATCACCTGATCTTGTGCAACTGCAGCCATTGCGGGCATTGGGGTGACAAAAGAAGCACCACCAACAGCACCTAGGCATAGCATCATAGAGAATAATTGTTTCCTCATTGCTTATCAATTTTTAGGTTTATACTTTGTTTATTCAATTTTTACAGTTTGTTATTGCTTCGCCGTTCTCTTTTTAGGTTGCAAATGAAATGATTAATGCTGGCCAAACTATACATCAACCATCATTTTACAGTGGCAAAAGTACAATTAATCAGATTATATTGGGTGGACAAATGGGTTTTATAGGTGGACAAACGCATAAATAGTGGATTTTTAAGGGATATTACGTGCTTATCCACCAGTTGTGTACCCACACATACAAAACAAGGGATTACTTGACTTATATCAAGCAACCCCATGATTTTATTTTGTTTACTTAACAAATAATCACATCCTGGAACATTATTTCTTCAAAGAATCCAAGGAGAACTATGCCATATCTGAACCCTAAGAATCCAACTGATCCTTATATGCAGTTGGCGAAATACCAAACTGCTTGGTGAAGCAACGGGTGAAATACTTCGGATCGTTGAAGCCTACACGGTAGGCTATCTCCGTGATATTTCGGTTGGAAGTTTTATCAGCCATCATCTTGCGCGAGATGTCGAGACGGTAGTTGCGGATAAACTGGGCTGTTGGCAAGCCTGTCTCCTGGGAGAGATTCTTGCTCAGCACACTGCGGGATATGCCCAAAGCATCTGCCAGTTCCTGAACTCCGAACTCAGAATTATCGTAGTTTTTCTCCATCACATCCATCACTTCTTCCATGAATGGACGCATATTCTCCTCTACCATCTTCCTGTCAACCTCAATGCTCTTCTTCTGGCTGTCCTGATAACGCTTCTGGTTCTGCAGAATCATCTGGATGCGACTCTGCAGTTTTTCTGGTTCATCACTTTCCTTCATCGCTGCCTCGATAGGACGGTACAAAGCCTCAACTTCCTCTTCGCGCATCTTGTTGAGACGGCGCACATAAGCATATTGGAGCAAGGCGATGATACCTATTATAATAAGAGCAACAAACCACCAGCTCTTCCAGAAATAAGGAGTAATCTCTACTTCTACAGAGATGACCTGTTCCTTATCGGAATTGATAGATGGGATATATTTCACCTCAAACTCATAGTCTCCAGCCGGCAGAGTGGAATAACGCACACCATGCTGGCCAGCCTTGAGTTGAACCCACTCATTCTCGTATCCCTTCATGCGATAAAGGTACACGCCCTGTGTCTCGCTGCCATAATTGAGCGCTAAGAAAAAGAGAGTGAACGACTTATCACTCTCATGGACGCAACTTTCTGGCGATGGAGATGTCTTCTTCCAGATAATCGCTGCCGGCAAAAACTGGCTGGTTATCTACCAGAAGTTCGGTAAAGCACAACTTACCCGTCTGATGCACAGAATGGTTTACGCCCTTCACTGCCATCATACCCATATCGGTGCCCAGGAATATCTCGCCCTTGGCATTGCGGATGGCTCCATTGAAATAGAACTGTGAACTGATCAGACCATCTTCACGGGAGAAACTGCAGAATGCCTCTGTCTTAGGATTGAAGATAGAGAGTCCGTTATCGGTAGCTATCCACAGCATGCCCTGGTTATCTTCTACAATACCTTTAACGATGTTGTTGGCAAGTCCGTTGTTGGTGGTATACGACTTCACTTGAGTCTTTCCGTTTTTATCGCTGGTATAGCAATACAGACCGTAGCCGTTACTGCCCATCCATATCTTTCCATCCTTAGCCTGGCAGAAAGACAATATCTTATCGAAGACTCCGCTCTTCGGATTGTCGAGTTTATACTGATGATACGTCACAGCGAAATCGCCCTTGCCATGAGGACGCGACTTGAGGTCGACCTCTACCATTCCCCGCACACAACCCATCAGGAGTTTGCCCTTTCGGGTTATCAGAGAACCAATGCAGCCGCGCACATTCTGGCATCCCCTGAAAGGTTCGATGAGTTGGCGGCGCTTCATATCATAGAAGAAGAGACCATCATTGGTTCCGAGCCACATACCATCATTGATAGGATCGTAAGCCAAGGCACCGGCAAAGTTAAGTAAATGCTGATGCTTTGCATCTATCACCAGAGGAATAATCTTGCCCGGCTGCTGGAGATTCATCACTGCAAAGCCCGTACCCCAGGTACCAATCCAGAGCTGATTGCGGTTATCGGCTGCAAGAACCGAGACGGTATTATGCGGCAAACCGGAATTTGCCATCGTATAATGAACAAAGTTCATGCTGCCTGGAGCCAAGGCATTGAGACCTCCCTCTACGGTTCCTACCCACAGGGTTCCGTCAGCTGCCGCATACATGGCATTGACTGCGTTGGGAGAGATGCTGCCTGGGTTGGCGGGGTCGTGACGGTAGAATGCCAAATCCAACTGACGTGGAGCCAACTTGATAACACCACCCGTCTCGGAACCTACCCATATCTGTCCGTTCTTTGAGAAAAGACAGTTGATAAAGTTGCTGCTCAGCGGATTCACAGCCGTAGCAGTGTTCCAATGTTCTATCTCTCCGGTCTTATCATTGAAGATATCTACGCCACAGAGCGTTCCTACCAGAAGTTTGTCATCTGGAGAAACGGCAAGGCTCGTCACTACTTCGTGCTGAAGCGAATGGTCGGTAGCAGAGCAATGGAATTCCCGCTTGCCACTATTAAACAATCCGCGATTCGTACCCATCCATATCTTGCCATGATACGAGATGATGGCACCGCCATACCAGCCTTCGAGCGGAGGGAATAGGGATGAGATGTTCTTTGCTACGAGCTGATTGTTCTTCACTGAGAACTCGCTCACCACTCCATTGTTGCATAATACAACTGTTCCTCTGCGATAGACATCACAGATTCCAAGATCGGGAGCACTATAAGGATAGGATGTGGACAAGACGCTGTTCACCTCGCCCTTTTCGTTAAAGCCGAAACGGGTAAGCTGGTTGAAAGAAAGCATCCATATATTGCCCTTTGCATCACAATATGTTCGGGTGCAAAAGTTCTTGAATACTTTGTTGAGTTGTGCCTCGACCAGGCTGTTCTCACAAGGTGGAACAACAGGCTGCATCGTTTTGAGGTCGAGCACCTGCGGACCTTCCTCGAAATCTATCCAAA
>CAMBBY010000101.1 GCA_945863825.1 uncultured Prevotella sp.
GTTCTGTACTTCTTGATTATATGTTTTATTCTTTTGATTATATGTTTTTTGCGTACTTATTTTAATGCTTTTTCCTTTCGGGTCATATCCTCATTTTTAATGCTCTTTTGCTCTCTTTGCTTGAAGGCGAACTTGAGATATTCTCGAAAAAATATAGCGTTTTATGCCTCTTTTTCGGTGTATCTTTAAGTAGTGTTTCACGTGAGATTAAAGTTTTTCTTTAACCACAAAACACTTGATGAAAGCAATCTTAATTGACTGAAAATCAAAAGCTTTACTTTGCTTGTGTTCCACGTGAAACATTTAAAAATATAGAGAGCGTAGAGTTGCGTGAAACTATCTTCCTAGTAAAACGAGCAGGACGTTGATGTCGCTTGGGGATACTCCTGGAATTCTACTTGCCTGAGCAAGAGTTTCTGGATTGATATGCTCCAATTTCTGTCGGCCCTCTGTGGAGATTTCGTTAAGCTCTGCATAGTTGAATCGGCCTTTGATTTTGATATTCTCCAGTCGGTGCA
The DNA here is from genome assembly GCA_945863825.1 of uncultured Prevotella sp. Lineage (GTDB taxonomy): Bacteria > Bacteroidota > Bacteroidia > Bacteroidales > Bacteroidaceae > Prevotella. The sequence goes on from CAMBBY010000101.1 coordinate 519, forward strand.
TTTTGTCTGCAATGAGACGTTCTCTTTCGATGTAGCCCTTGTACTTCATTTTGATTTCTGCAGCCTCCGAAATTTCTTTCTGTCGGTTGGTTGGAGATTCCATTACTTCTTTTAATTCAGGAATAATTTCTGAAAGGTTTTGAAGATTGAGATGTGGACGTGCCACGAGATCGATCAGTTTGCATCCTGCGCGAAGTGGAGTGGTGCCCAGTGCTTCCAGTTTTGGATTGATCTTATCCTTTTTGATTGGGTAGCTCTCACAGAAGTTGATGATTCTTTCGATATTCTCTTTCTTCTCCTGCCACCAGTCATAACGGTCTCGTTTTGCAATTCCCAGTTCGTAAGCTTTCTCTGTCAGTCGGGCATCTGCATCATCCTGTCGGAGTAGAATTCTGTATTCAGCTCTGGAGGTGAACATTCTGTATGGTTCGTCCACTCCTTTTGTCGTGAGGTCATCGATAAGAACGCCGATATAGCTTTTGTCTCTTTGCATTTCAAAAGTTTTGTCTCCCACACAATGGAGTGCAGCATTGATTCCTGCAACAGTACCTTGACCACCGGCTTCTTCGTATCCTGTCGTTCCATTTACCTGGCCTGCGAAGAAAAGACCTTTTATGATTTTTGATTCCAACGAATGCTTGAGTTGTGTTGGATCGAAGTAATCGTACTCAATAGCATAACCCGGTCTGTAAATCTTGGCATCTCTTAAAGCTGGAATTTCATGAAGGGCTTTCAACTGTATATCCATTGGCATACTGGATGAAAAGCCATTCAGGTACATTTCGTTGGTGTCTTCACCCTCCGGTTCCAAAAATAGCGGATGCTGTTCCTTGTCAGGGAATGTGACGAGCTTTGTTTCAATGCTCGGACAGTATCTTGGACCAGTACTTTGAATCTGACCATTATATAAAGGAGAATCAGAAAGTCCGCTTTTCAGGATTTCATGCACGTTCTTGTTGGTGTAGCAGGTCCAGCACGGTAGCTGTTTAAGAACCCGATGTTCGCCCATATACGAAAACTGGTGGAAATCATTATCACCAGGTTGTTCTTCCATATCCTCGAAGTGTACGCTTCTCTTATCGATACGGACAGGAGTTCCTGTTTTCATTCTTGCGGCTGTGATTCCCCATCGGGTGATGCTTTCTGTAAAATGGTGTACTGCAGGTTCTGCACATCTGCCACCTTCTACCATTTTTCTTCCTATATGCATCAGGCCGTTCAGGAAAGTGCCTGCAGTAATGATAATGCTCTTGGCATGGAATTCAGCACCCCAGATGGTACGTACACCTATTGCTTCTCCGTTTTCGACTAAGAGTTCGTCAGCCTGATCTTGCCAAATGTCAAGGTTGTCGGTACGGTCGAGGATGCTTCTCCATTCCCAGATGAACTTTCCTCGGTCGCATTGAGCACGGGGACTCCATACGGCAGGTCCTTTACCTATATTTAACATACGGAACTGGATGGCGGTCTTATCGGTTACGATTCCCATTTGTCCACCTAAGGCATCAATCTCCCTTACAATCTGTCCTTTTGCAATACCACCGATGGCAGGGTTGCAACTCATCTGTCCAATCTTGTTCATGTCCATTGTTATCAGGCAGGTCTTAGCCCCCATGTTGGCAGAGGCTGCAGCAGCCTCACATCCGGCATGTCCACCGCCGATAACAAGTACGTCATAATTGAATGTCATAATCTATACTTTTTCTAATTTTCGGCAAAAGTAAGAATTTAAATTGAAATTTTAGCAAAAATACTTTGATAAATCACGAATTTATAGTAATTTTGCAGCAAATTTATGCAATTATACTTAGAAATGAGGATTGTGATTCCCCATGATCTATGTTTTGCAGGTGATAGATATAGAATAATAATTTAGTTTCAAACAGTTAAATATTTTAAAATCAATCATTTATGTGGTTAATCAATTCATCTATTGGTAGAAAGGTAGTGATGTCAGTAACTGGTATTGCACTTATTCTATTCTTGACATTCCATGGTTGCATGAATGTGGTTGCGCTTTTCTCAGGAAAGGCTTATGACATGATTTGTGGAGCTTTGGGTGCAAATTGGTACGCCGTAGTTGCAACCTTAGGTTTGGCAGCTTTGGCAGTTTGTCACATCGTTTACGCTTTCATCCTGACAGCACAGAACCGTCGTGCTCGCGGTAACCAGCGCTACGAGGTAACAGCAAAGCCAGAGAAGGTAGAGTGGGCAAGTCAGAACATGTTGGTACTCGGTATCATCATCGTTCTCGGTCTTTTGCTTCACCTTTTCAACTTCTGGTACAACATGATGTTTGCAGAACTCTTGGGTACAAGCTTCGGAGGTCACGAACCAGCAGAAGGTTTCGCTTTCATTCAGGACACCTTCGCTAATCCAGTATTCGTAGTTCTCTACATCATCTGGTTGGTAGCTTTGTGGTTCCACCTCACTCACGGTTTCTGGAGTGCCATTCAGACACTCGGTTGGAGCGGTAAGACATGGTTCTGCCGTTGGAAGATGATTGGTATGATTTACTCTACCATCTTGCTTCTCCTCTTCATCGTAGTTGTATTGGCATTCGCTTTCGGTTGCGCTCCATCTTTGTGCTGTGCAGCTTAATTCATGTAATCATTTAAGTATATAAAAAGATTATGGCTAAGACATTAAATTCAAGAATACCAGAAGGACCAGTAGCTGAGAAATGGACCAACTATAAGGCTCATCAGCGTTTGGTTAACCCAAAGAATAAGTTAAAGCTCGACATTATCGTTGTAGGTACAGGTTTGGCAGGTGCTTCTGCAGCTGCTTCTCTCGGCGAGATGGGCTTCAATATTTTGAACTTCTGCATCCAGGACTCTCCACGTCGTGCTCACTCTATTGCAGCACAGGGTGGTATCAATGCAGCTAAGAATTATCAGAATGATGGTGACTCTGTTTACCGTCTGTTCTACGATACAGTAAAGGGTGGTGACTACCGTGCTCGTGAGGCTAACGTTTACCGTTTGGCTGAGGTGAGCAACGACATCATCGACCAGTGTGTAGCTCAGGGTGTTCCTTTCGCTCGTGAGTATGGTGGTATGTTGGCTAACCGTTCTTTCGGTGGTGCTCAGGTATCTCGTACATTCTATGCTAAGGGTCAGACTGGTCAGCAGCTCCTCCTCGGTGCTTACTCTTCTTTGAGCCGCATGGTTGAGGCAGGTAAGGTAAAGCTCTTCACTCGTTACGAGATGGAGGATGTAGTTATCGTTGACGGTCACGCTCGTGGTATTATCGCCAAGAATTTGATTACAGGTGAGTTGGAGCGTTTCTCTGCCAACGCCGTAGTTATCGCTACTGGTGGTTATGGTAACGCTTACTTCCTCTCTACAAATGCTATGGGTTGTAACTGTACAGCAGCTATCCAGTGCTACCGCAAGGGTGCTGACTTCGCTAACCCATCTTACGTTCAGATTCACCCAACATGTATCCCTGTTCACGGTACAAACCAGAGTAAGTTGACTTTGATGTCAGAGTCACTCCGTAACGATGGTCGTATCTGGGTTCCTAAGAAGATTGAGGATGCTAAGGCATTGCAGGCAGGTACAAAGAAGGGTTCTGATATTCCTGAGGAAGACCGCGACTACTACTTGGAGCGCCGTTACCCAGCATTCGGTAACCTGGTTCCTCGTGACGTGGCTTCTCGTGCAGCTAAGGAGCGTTGCGACAAGGGCTTCGGTGTAAACAACACAGGTCTTGCCGTATTCCTCGACTTCTCTGAGTCTATCAACCGTCTTGGTATCGACGTTATCCTTCAGCGTTATGGCAACCTCTTCGATATGTATGAGGAGATTACCGATGTTAACCCAGGTGAGTTGGCTAACGAAATCAACGGCGTGAAGTACTACAACCCAATGATGATCTTCCCTGCTATCCACTATACAATGGGTGGAATCTGGGTTGACTACGAGTTGATGACCACTATCCCAGGTCTCTTCGCTATTGGTGAGTGTAACTTCTCTGACCACGGTGCTAACCGTCTTGGTGCTTCTGCTTTGATGCAGGGTTTGGCTGATGGTTACTTCGTATTGCCATACACTATCCAGAATTACTTGGCAGACCAGGCATTGTGGCCAAAGCTCTCTACCGATCTCCCAGAGTTCGCAGAGGCAGAGGCAGGTGTTCAGAAGGAAATCGACCGCCTGATGGGTATCCAGGGCAAGCGCTCTGTAGATTCTATCCACAAGGAGTTGGGTCACATCCTTTGGGAGCACGTAGGTATGGGTCGTACCAAGGAAGGTCTTGAGGAAGGCTTGAAGAAGATGAAGGCTCTCCGTGAGGAATTCAACAAGAACCTCTTCATTCCAGGTAAGAAGGAAGGCTTGAACGTAGAGTTGGATAAGGCTATCCACTTGCGTGACTTCATCTTGATGGGCGAGTTGATCGCTTACGACGCATTGCACCGTAACGAGAGCTGTGGTGGTCACTTCCGTGAGGAGTACCAGACAGAGGAAGGCGAGGCTAAGCGTGATGATGAGAACTTCTTCTACGTAGGTTGCTGGGAGTATCAGGGCAACGATACAACTGCTCCAGTGCTCAACAAGGAACCTCTCGAGTATGAGGCAATTAAGGTACAGACAAGAAATTACAAGAATTAAAAAGCGAACAAGACAATGGCAAGAAATATAAGTTTCACAGTTAAGTATTGGAAGCAGGACGGTCCTAATGCACAGGGTCACTTCGATACACATGAGATGAAGAACATCCCAGATGACACCTCATTCCTTGAGATGCTCGACATCTTGAACGAGGAGCTCATCGAGTCAGGTCAGGAGCCTTTCGTCTTCGACCACGACTGCCGCGAGGGTATCTGCGGTATGTGCTCTCTTTATATTAATGGTACACCACATGGTAAGACAGAGCGTGGTGCTACAACATGTCAGCTCTACATGCGTCGTTTCAACGATGGTGACGTAATCACCGTTGAGCCTTGGCGTTCTGCAGGTTTCCCTATCATCAAGGACTGTATGGTTGACCGTTCAGCATTCGACAAGATTATCCAGGCAGGTGGTTACACCAGCATTCGTACAGGTCAGGCTCAGGATGCTAATGCTATCCTGATTCCTAAGGAGAATGCAGACGAGGCAATGGATTGCGCTACATGTATCGGTTGCGGTGCTTGTGTTGCTGCATGTAAGAATGGTTCTGCTATGCTCTTCGTCAGCTCAAAGGTTAGCCAGTTGGCACTTCTCCCACAGGGTCGTGTAGAGGCTGCTGCCCGTGCTAAGAAGATGATTGCACGCATGGATGAGCTCGGATTCGGTAACTGTACAAACACTCGTGCTTGCGAGGCTGTTTGTCCTAAGAACGAGTCTATCGCTAACATCGCCCGCTTGAACCGTGAGTTCTTGAAGGCTAAGTTGGC
>CAMBBY010000102.1 GCA_945863825.1 uncultured Prevotella sp.
CTACACAAGGAGTATCGTCGGCAGCGTCAGATGTGTATAAGAGACAGTGTTATAAATATCCGATTTTTTATGCACTTTTTCTTATAAAATGTAAAGAAACAGGCGACGGTTCATATAACAACTGTCGCCCATTCCAGATTCTAGTTTTCTACCTCCAGTTCCTTACCGAGAACAAAGAGCATATAGAGAGGAATATTGAGCGTTTTAGCCTCTGCATTACGCTCGTATGGCAAGAGGCTGGTACGGATAGCCCATTTTGGTGTTTTTTAGCCTCTTTTACAAAAGAGACTCATAATCAAAGGATTACGAATAAGAAATCACATTTTTCGAAGGAGTTTAAAGAAAGTTTCCTCTATAAAGGAAATATCTTACGACTTTTCTTCCTTTATAAAGGAAAATGTTGTATCTTTGCACCCAGATTAACATAAAACGGAAGATATGGACAAGAGAATAGCAAAACTGCTGATAGCGGAGAACCAAAGGATGATTCAGAATGTGGAGATGGTGAAAAGAAACATCAGCTTCGAATCTCATTCTAACTATGTGCTGGTAGGACTAAGAAGAGCCGGTAAGTCTTACTTGCTATATCAGCGTGCCCAAGAGATGATAGCTCAGGGACATTTGCCAGAGGAAATCCTTTACTTCAATTTTGAGGACGACCGATTGGAAAATCTCCAGCTTTCCGACCTGGATGCCATCAAGCAGGCTTACGAGGAGATGTATGGGCATCAGCCTATCTTCATGCTCGACGAGATACAAATCATTGATGGGTGGGAGAAATTTGCACGCAGACTTGCTGACCAGAAATATAGAGTATATATCACTGGTAGCAACGCCAAGATGCTGAGTAGCGAGATTTCTACTACGCTTGGTGGCAGATATATGGTGCAACCCGTTTTTCCTTTCTCCTTTCAAGAATACTTGACAGCCCAGCATATCTCCTTGCCTGCGCAGTGGGAGTATCTGCAAAATTCTGACCTCAAGAGGGCTTTTCTGGAGTATTTTCATATTGGCGGTTTGCCAGAATTGGTGATTGTTGATAATCAGTTTAAGCGAGAGTGGTTGGGCAATCTATACAACAAGATTTACTTTGGAGATTTAATTACCAGATACGGAATCCGTAACCCTCTGGCGATGAAAACTTTGATACGTAAACTTTCTGAGAGCGTAAAGCAGTCACAGTCTTATAACAGACTGGCTAATCTGGTTTCTACTGTGGCTGGAAAGGTAAAGCAAGAGACGATAGTGGACTATCTGAGATATATCAAGGACACTTGCCTGGTCTTCTCCATAGAAAACATTTACGCAAAATTACAAGATAGAATGTCGAACCAGAAGTATTACTTTATAGATAATGGTTTTCTGAGTCTATTCCTCTTTGATCCAGAAACATCTCTCTTGGAGAATCTGGTAGCCATTCACCTGCATGAGAAGTATGGGGAAGATCTCTTCTATTATCATGATAATGTGGAGGTGGACTTTTGTCTCTTTGAGCATCAATGTGCTTTCCAAGTGTCGTATAGTATCAAGGATGCTGCTACTCGTGAGCGGGAATTGGGGGCTTTGAATGCTTATCAGAAGAGGTATCCAGGAAGTAGACTTTTTGTTATCACGATGGATGAAGAGGAGACGATAGAACTGGATGACTTGAAGATTGAAGTGATACCAGTATGGAAGTGGTTGCTTACCTCGTAGTTGTTGTTTGATGAATAGAGAGCTACTTTCAAAAATACTCTTCACTCTTCACAAATACGACATAACCAACTGTGTATAAGAGGTTTGCACTCTTCACCACTCTTCACCTCTCTTCACCCTGTATTTTTTGAGGCTCCGAGATCATTCCATGCTCCCTGCTTCAGCCATCATTGAAGACCAGCGCTGGTCATCAATGATGACCGAGCCTCGTGATAAGTAAGCGGCTCAGCGTTTATCCTCTTGCATCAGGTGAAGAGTGGTGAAGAGTGGTGAAGAGTTGAGCTCACTCTTCACCACTCGCACCCCCAGTGTTTATCGGTGTTTCAAGCGATTTGGTGAAGAGTGAAGAGTGAAATCGAGAGTAGGATTTTTACGGACAAAACAGCTCAAGCTGCAACCCCTATTCCAAATCACGATGATAGTCCTGCCGAAATTTTCCTCCCGACGTATTATTTTGTGCCCGGCAATGGCGCAAAATTGCCCCAGTAGAGGGCAATATCGTGCCATAACCAGGCAATAACTGGAATGAGGCTACTTTTCCCTAAGGAATATCGCACACCTTTTTCTTTTTATCTCCCTCACCCTCAAACATTTTCCAATAAATCCTTGCTTCTTTCTGAAGAAGCGATACTCTCCAATCATGGAGATATGACTTTTTTAGATATAGTCTTACCAATCCATAATTTTACGTATATCCAAGCTTACAGAGCTAAATCTGTCAAACTGAGACAACCAAATTGGTACCTCCTTATTCATCCATCCCATAACATTCATCATTTCATCGTGTATCATCTCAACTTCATCGAGATTCCAACAAATTGCTTCATTATGATCTATCCTATTGCGCAAGCGACGGAATTTGTTTAAGAAGCTAGCAACTACCTTTCTTTGCCGATTAGCTTTCTTCACAAAAGGGAAAGCTCTCCTTAAGTCTTTCCAAAGGATACGTTCGTAGTTTCTATTAAAAAGGGAGGTCCAAAAGCCCCAGGTCAATTCTGCTGTAATCTTTGCTGTGGTTATATCTTCTCCTCGTGCAGCAATTTGTTTCTTAGCTGTGCTTATATATTTATTCAGTTCCATCAGGCCTGGAGTTGTAGAGAAAACGACATACCAATCTTCTCTTTTGGCAAATGCCACAAGTTCCCGAACTACGGAATTACGGAGTTCTACCTCAAAGACAGAAAGACATGGGTACATAGCTTCGGAAAGCATTATGTTACATTGATAATGCTTAATTGCCTTTACTTCATCCCCAGGATAGAGCAAGAAATATTTCTTCATTCTATCTGACGAGAAAACTTTTTCGAAAAAATCTTTGGTATATTCCATTTTTATTCTTATCTTTGCAGCGCAGTCCCGGTAAGGCCCTCTCCCAGATTATTCGATGCTGGTGATGACCCCGGGTTTTTTGTTTTTGCAAAAGTACATAAATATTTTGATAGTGACAACAAAAAAGCCTTTTTTTCTTTGCTTTTTTTGTTATCTCCCTCACCCTCAAACATTTTTCAATAATTCCTTGCATCTTTCAGAAGAAAAGCGTATCTTTGCAGAAGATTAGCTGCGCTCGGCAATTTGTAAGCAAGCTTACATTGCGCTCGTTTGCATTTTCTTTGCAAAAGAAATGTTCAACTTTTAAAACAAGGAGGTAGAATATGGATTTATTTGATAGCAAAAGACAAGAAAGATTAGAGGCTGCAAGAAAGGCTGCAACTGCTAGTAAAGAGGCATCTTTGAAATTTCTTATAGATGCTGGCATCTTGGATAAAAATGGAAACTGGGCTTCACATCTTAGATAATATGGATGAATCTCTTTATTCTAGACGAGCTAATCTTGTGATTGGATTCCATGGTTGCGACCGATCTGTGGTAGAAAAGGTTATTAGTACTAATGATTATGATTGGTTAGGAAGCGGTATCTATTTTTGGGAAAACAATGAAGAAAGAGCTTGGCAATGGGCGAAAGAATTGTCAAAAAGGTCTAACTCTTCTATAAAAACTCCTGCAGTTATAGGTGCCGTAATAGATTTAGGTTATTGTTTCGATTTAACAGATAGTTCTTATTTGCAAGAATTGAAGAATGCCTATGATGTTTTAAAAGAAACATGTCATAATCTTGATAAGGAATTACCAAAGAACAAGCCAATTGGCAACTCTGACGCTCTACTTCTCAGAAGATTAGATTGTTCTGTTGTACAAACGGCATTGGAGTTGAATAAAAAGGCCAATACCCATTCTTACTATTCTGTAAAAGGAGTATTTTGGGAAGGACAGGAACTATATCCTAATGCAGGATTCAGAGAAAAGAATCATATTCAGATTTGTGTCTGCAATCCCAATTGCATCAAAGGCTATTTCCTCCCCAGAGAAATCAATCAGGATTATCCTAATCCATAATATAATAAGGTGTATCCTTCTTGCTCCTCATCAGGCATTCAGGATACACCTTTTTTCTTTTAATATATAGAGGATATTACATATCTTCCAATGATAAGCAGCCCAGACGAATTTCCAGTTTCTTTAATTCAGGATATACTTGGAGCATATAGTCCACCTTCTGTTTCAAGAGACTTTCGTCATAACGGAATTTATCCTTTTTTACCTCATAGATGTCAATAATTCCATCTATTTCATTTATTGCAACGATATCTATCTCATTTCCTCCCTTTCTATCCCAAAACTGACCTATCTGGGTGTATTGTTGGCTTTCGCTCAGTTTCTGGCGGAAATAGCGTTCAAGCATAAAACCCTCTACCGTGGATATATCACGCATAATGATACGATGCAATTGATTCAATGCGCCACTCTCTATGAAATTCTGGTATTTATAGAAGAAGCGAAACCAGAAGATGAGAAAATTGTCACTCAGGATATATCTTACACTCTTGCTCTTTGGCTTGGAGAAGATCGGGACATGGCGTTCTATCAGATTGTAGTGAGATTTCAAACGTTCCAGATATCCACCCACTTCCTTGATTCCTGTCAAAGCCTCAATCTGGGCACGAGTTACCTCACCACAGGCGATACAAGAGAGTATGGAGAAATAATTGGCATAATCCGTACCAAATTCCTCTATCAAGATATTCTTTCCTTCGTTGATGAAAGGCGAGTTTTCTTCAGTCTGCATATTGAGCATTTTCTGAGAGGTTGTCTTTCCATTGCTCATGAAGAGATTGACATACCATGCAACCCCATTGCTCAGCGTATAGAGAGTAAGCAAGTCGCTTGCTGTATAGTTAGGATTGAAGTCATGTAAAATCTCTTTAAGCACATCTGTATCGAAAGCTCGTAGATTGATGATACGATTGGCACGAGAGAACAATGGCTCTTTACTATCTTCAAAGATGCGGTGCATCAGTGAGTAGATAGAACCACTGATAATGAGATTCATCTTACTCTTACTTTTTGCCAAATCCCATTCTCTCTGCATCTCGCTAAAGATGGATGGATTGATACGTAGCCAATCCTGAAACTCGTCGATAACCAGTGTAAACGGATGGCTTTGGGAGATAAAGAGGAGTTGGTGAAACAGCTCGGCGAATGACGAATAATTGCCTAATGGCATATCTAATTTGCGTTCTGCCTCTTCCTTGAAATCTTGGCATAGCATATTTTCAGACTTTCTTGCCACAAAGAAATATAGAAGAGAACCTTCATGTCCACATCTTAGTGCTAACTCGGTTTTGCCGATACGGCGTCTTCCTACCAGTACCGTCATCTGTGCTTCTTTCTGGCTTTTTGTATAGATGTCAGCAAAGAGTGCCAGTTCTTTTGTTCTATCATAAAACTTCATATCTCATTTTTAATATTATTATCGTAACCGCCATTACCGTAATGACGATTACTATTCTGTGCAAATGTACGATTTTCTATTGGATTATACAAAGATTAAGAACTTTATTTTGAATAGTTTAACAAAAAGGCAATTACCTTCAGTATCGGGCATTCAGGATACACTTTTTTCCTTTTTTGCTTTTTCTTTTCTACTGCGGAAGACGCATTTTTCAAAATAAGTCGTCTCCTGTAACCTGTCTGTTGATCTTTCTTGCATACATATTATTATATAGGCCATGAGGGGTTGTGAGTGATGCGATTATGGAGTCCTCCGCGTGAATTAATAACCTGATTGAGCATCCAGGTGGTAGCACTTCCGCAGGCCTGTCTCTTATACACATCTCCGAGCCCACGAGACTAAGGCGAATCTC
>CAMBBY010000103.1 GCA_945863825.1 uncultured Prevotella sp.
TACACAAGGAGTATCGTCGGCAGCGTCAGATGTGTATAAGAGACAGGATCGTAGAGGGTTCTTCCGCAACCAGGACAACTGATATACTCGGTCTTGCTGGTACGCAGACGAGCAGCCTGAAGTATTCCAAAAGCAGTCTCATCAATGGTCTGGGCAGGGATGTCGCCATTGTTCATCAACCAGATACCATCGGTCAGACCATCTATCATCAGCGCACCCATGTCGGCAGCAGCCTCCAACTGGAAGTCGCTCTTCTCTTCTTTGCTGTGCTGGTACATCTGCGCAAAGACAACAGGGTTCTTCAAGCCGGCATTCATCATCTCATGAACCAATGCGCGCTGGTCGCCCAAACGGTTCTGGTGATTGCTGACGCAGATGACTACCACCTCCGGATGATTCTTCAAGCAAGCGATGTATTCTTCGGCAGGAGTACCAAACTGGAGCGTGAGGAACTTGATGTCTGCCTTGATGCTGGCGATGAACGGCATAGCCATAGCAGGGAAGATAGGATAGAGTTTGGCACCTGTAGTCTCAGGCTTGCAGTTGAGGGTCTCATAGACGTTGTAATCTACGATATAGCTCTGTCCCGGCACAAACTGCTTAGGCATCTTTCCACCTATATATATATAGTCGGGTTGTGCATCCTTATTCTCACAAATCGTGCTCTCGCCATTGATACGGTTGCTGATGACTACAGGCACCTGAGTGCCACCGATATTGCCTACAGCCTCGGTTTCCCGGCGTGTAGGGCGCAACCAGTCGAAAGAAGGACAAGCCGCAGCAGGAATCATCAGCTGCCCCTGTTTTTTTCCGATATAATCCACCAGATGGCGGGCTACAGGAATCTCAGCCGCAGGTTCCTCGCTCAGACTTACTCTCACGGTATCACCGATGCCATCAGCCAGAAGTGCACCGATGCCCACGGCACTCTTGATTCTTCCATCTTCACCTTCGCCGGCTTCGGTAACGCCCAGGTGAAGAGGGTAGTTCATTCCTTCCTTCTCCATCTCATCCACTAAGAGGCGCATAGAGCGCACCATCACCACGGTATTGGATGACTTGATACTGATGACCACATCGTGGAAATTCTCTTTCTTGCAGATGCGAAGAAACTCCATGCAACTTTCTACGATGCCTTCCGGAGTATCGCCATAGCGGTTGCGGATGCGGTCGGAGAGCGAACCATGGTTTACGCCGATGCGGATAGCAGTATGGTTCTCCTTGCAGATATTGAGGAAAGGAACGAAACGTTCCTCAATCTTCTGGAGTTCGTGGGCATATTCCTCGTCAGTATATTCCTGCTTGATAAACTTGCGGGCAGGATCCACGTAGTTGCCTGGGTTGATACGCACCTTTTCGCAATAGAGTGCAGCTACATCAGCCACATTCGGATTGAAGTGGATGTCAGCCACGAGCGGAGTGGTGAAACCATCGGCACGGATTCCTGCATTGATATTCTTCATGTTTTCAGCCTCGCGGGAGCCCTGGGTGGTAAAGCGCACCAGTTCGCCACCAGCCTTGATGATTTCCTCCGCCTGACGTACACAAGCCTCGGTATCATTGGTATTGGTAGTGGTCATCGACTGGATGCGGATAGGATTGTTACCGCCTAAGTCAAGTTCTCCGACATGGGCAACAGAAGAAGCGCGTCGGGTATAATTGAATAAATCTACCATAATGTATAAGATGAGATATGCCCCAAGGAAGGGGCATATCAGGATATATTAGTTACATTTATAATCGTATTTGATTTCATGCAGCTCCTTGTTGGCCTTCTCGATTTTTGCATCCAGACCAGCCTTCCATGCCTGCACCTTCTCTGCCACTTCCTCGTCTCCCAATGCAATCATCTCTGCAGCCAGGATAGCTGCGTTCTGAGCTGCGTTGACACCTACTGTGGCGATAGGAATGCCAGGAGGCATCTGAATGATACTGAGCATGGCATCCAGACCATCGAGCATACCCTTGATAGGCACACCGATAACTGGCAGCGGTGTTTCTGCTGCTATCACGCCAGGAAGGGCAGCAGCCATACCTGCAGCGGCGATGATAACCTTCACACCACGGTCTTTAGCTCCTTTGGCAAATGCTGCTACTGCATCTGGAGTGCGGTGAGCAGAGAGGGCATTTACCTCAAAAGGAATCTGGTTGTCATTCAACCACTTACATGCTTTTTCCATAACAGGCAGGTCACTGGTACTGCCCATGATAATGCTAACTAATGGTTTCATTTGCTTTTATATTTAATATTGATAATTTCTCTTATTGTTCTATTCATCTAATGAATGCTCACCTTACTTATATAATAAAGAGAGCGCACACTACTCCAACGAGGAATCCTGTTACCACCTGCGCCAACGTATGCTGACGGAGAATCATGCGGGCTGTACCCACCATGCCAGCCAGCAGGATGACGAATGCCAGCCACCAGATAGGATTGAAGGAAAAGGCAATCGAATAGACTACCAGTCCTCCTGCCACTCCTCCGATGGCTGCCGTGTGGGTGGAGATCTTCCACCATACATTGATGAGTGCGCATACCATCTGTATCACCAATGCCGCTACCAGGATAATGCTGATAACTCTCGGCGTGTTGCGGTATTCCATCAGAAAGAAACAGCCGAAATAGCACAGGATTGATATCAGATAGGGTACGACACGGCGCTCTTTCCTGCCCAATTCCTTGGATGTCCATCCCTGAAACTTGCGGTATAGGTGTATCAGCAGGGAGGGCATGAGGATGGTGGAGATATACACCATGAGCAGCATCGGTAATTTATATGCCAATGGCAGCAGCGACATATAGCTGAACAGAAACAGAGCCACTAGTCCTACCAAAGGCAGGTAGAAAGGGGTGAAGAGCATGCTCATGATGCGTGCCGCCAATATGATATTTTTCTCTTTCATAACAAACTATGTTGTATGTAACCTTTTGTATATTTTCCTGAATTTATTTTCTCAATCGTGCTACCGGGATGCCCAACTGCTCTCTGTATTTAGCCACGGTGCGTCGTGCAATAGGGAATCCTTTTTCCTTCATGACCTTGGAAATAGCATCATCGCTGAGAGGTTTCTTTTTATCCTCGTTTTCGATGAGGTGCTGGAGGGCAATCTTGATCTTGCGTGTTGACAGTTCCTCGCCGTCTTCGGTGGTATAGCTGTCTGTAAAGAAGAACTTGAGTGGGAATACGCCCCATTTGGTCTGTACATATTTCTCGATTCTTACTCGTGAAATGGTACTGATGTCAAGTTTCGTTCTTTCTGCAACATCCTTGAGAATCATCGGCTTGAGGTCAGCCTCGTCACCATCCAGGAAGAACTGCCTCTGGATGTCGATGATAGCCTTCATGGTGATGATGAGCGTATGTCGGCGCTGCTTGATGGCTTCGATAAAGCCTTGAGCCTTATCTACTTTCTCCTTGGCATAGAGCAGGGCTTCCTTGTCTTTCCGGCTCATCTGGTCCTTGTGCCTTTTGTAGGTTTCTATCATGTCGGTGAAGGAAGGAGATACGGTCAGCTCTGGCATATTGCCTCGGTTGAGCGTGAATGTAATGGTTCCGTCATCGGCAGTATCTACGATGAAGTCGGGATTGATCTGCTGCATGTTTCGTCCGTCAGTCTCGCCAAGCGATGCGCCCGGCTTAGGATTCAACTTGCGTATCTCGTCCTTGAGTGTCTCCAACTGGGTTTCGTTGAGTTCCAGTCCAGACTTGATTTTATCCCAATGTTTCTTGGTAAATTCGTCGAAATAATCCTCGAATACTTCCTCCATGGTTTTGCGCAGCACTCCCTTAGGCAGTCTTTTTACCTGCAGCAGCAAGCATTCCTGTAGGCTTCTTCCGCCCACTCCGGCAGGATCGAACGACTGGAGTTTGTGGAGCACATGCTCAATTTCCTTTTCGCTTACATCAATATTATGGTAGATGATCAGCTCATCGCAGATGCTGTCCAGGTCTTTGCGGAGCAATCCGTCTTCATCCAGCGAACCAATCAGATACTCCATGATTTGCTTTTCTTTATCCGTGAGTATCTGCATGTCCATCTGTTCCTTCAACTTATCGTAGAAGGAAGTTGTATCGCCATAAACCATTTCCTCGTAGTCGGCGTTCTGCGTATTATATCTGTCAGTATTGTAGTCGGGCATCTGGTCGTCTTTTCCGATACTTTCCAATGCCTGATCCAGTTCGTCCTTTCTTTCTTCTTTTTCCGACTGTGCTTCGTAGGCATCGTCTCCAAATTCATCGTCATTACTGTTGTCAGAATCATCCAGAGCCGAACGGTCTTCGTTGCCCTCTCCCATGAGTGCATCGTCCGGATTCTCAGTTTCCAAGGCAGGATTATCATCCAGTTCGGCATTGATATTATCCTCCAGTTCGTTGAGCGGCATCTCCAGCATCTTCACCTGCAGCATCTGCTGGGCGGAGAGTCGCTGGAGCTGTTGTAGTTTCTGCTCCTGTGTCTGAATGAGTTTTTGAGTCATGTTTCGTGTCTTTTAAATAAGTTCTTTCCAAGTTACTTAAAAAGTTATATCTTCTTATTATTAGAAGTATTTTTCCTACTTACTTGAAGTATTCTTTCAGTTCCAATGCCAGTTTGTAGAGTTTATCAGGATTTCCGTTTCCATACCGCTGCCAGATTTTGCTGCATGCGTCTATCAGATTGCTGATCACCACATCGTTTCTGTTGAGATATGGGTCGCAAATCTGGAACACATTCATGGCCTCTACTATCACTTTCGTGCTGGTTTTGATGAGTTTGGCGAGATCAAGGATTTCAGGTGTTTCCGGCACCATGGTGATTGGTGTGAGCTGGAAATAAAGATCGAGGATGATGATCAGCTTGACGGGAGTGAGCGAAGGCTCGGCTTCGATAGGTTCCCAGTCGTGCTCGAATGATTCCCTGATGGAAACCCCCTGATAGAATTGTGTTGCATTTCCACATCCTTCCATTTTCTTGAGCAAATGGATATCACGAGCCAACTTTTTAGGGTTGTCTCCATATTTATCCCAAAGCCTCTTGATGCGTGGGGTGACCATTCTGAGTTTGAACATCTGTTCGTGGAGAACTTCTGGGGCAATATGCAGCTCCAGAGCCAGATTGACCATGCCTTTCGAATAGAGAGGTTTAACGCCCATTGGCTTTTTCTGGTATAATTGCAATAGCAAAAGCCAGTATTCATCTTTCCAAAGAGGATGTTTAGCCATATTACAACACTTTTCTGCAAAAGTACGACTTTTCATCGGTAATACAAAATAAAAATTGGAATTTTTTCCAAAAGAAAGACAATAAAATGAGAAATGAAGTGAGGGGAGATAAAAGAAAGTGCGCAAGACTTCTCACGAACTCTTGCGCACTTTTAATGTTATATTCCCAAATTTCTCATAACTCAAAGGAGATTGACTTCATTTTAAGTTCCTCTCCATTTCAGAGCCTGAAGCAGGAATTCTGCTACACAGGCGTCATCTTCGTTAGTCCTATAACATTCTTTTTTACCTTTTCAACTTAATCCTATTGAACACTGTTAATCTCTGAATAAACAATCTTTTTTTCTACCTTTTCTAATACCTGTTACCTAAACTAACAATCTAAAACCTAAAACTAAACCTAAACAACTAACAATCTTAACCTAAAAACCTAATAACCTTTTGTCTTATTGACGATGCAAAGGTACGACGATTTTCGGTATCTTCCAAATCTTTAGAAGAAAAAGTCTCAAAAAAGCCCTTTTTTTTGATGTACATCAACTATATGTGTGCGCACACATCAAGTATTTAGCTCAAAATTGACCTGTGTCAAGCAATGAGACGATTGTAGTTGAAAGCGGCTTCTTTCCTTTATACATTATTATATATCTGTCTCTTATACACATCTCCGAGCCCACGAGACTAAGGCGAA
>CAMBBY010000104.1 GCA_945863825.1 uncultured Prevotella sp.
ACAAGGAGTATCGTCGGCAGCGTCAGATGTGTATAAGAGACAGGTTCTGTATATCGTGATACCCATGCCGGTCATGGCCATTGTGCCAAACTCGTCACCCATATCGAGAAGGTGAAGGTGCTCGGCCTCATCAACATCAAGGTACTGGCAGCCGGTTCTCTCTTTCTGGGCGATGTACGTGAACCTATCACGAGTACCAAAGATGGTCCGAAGGCTATCAACTGGGGTATTCCTTTCACCGCCCGTCCAAAGGCTTTGAGATACGACTACAAGACTCACCTCAGCACCAGTCCTAACCGCATCAAGCAGACGGGTTTCAGCAGTGCCTCTACCGTAGCCGGTCATGACTATGCCGTAACCCTCCTTTATCTGCAGAAACGTCAAGAAGATGCCAGAGGCAATATTACCGCCAAGCGCGTAGGTACCGTAGTGGTGAAATATGGCAAGAGTACCAGTGGATGGGTGGAAAATGCCACTTACGAGATACATTATGGCGATATCCGCCACATGGCAGGATATAATGCATCTCTTATGGGACTTCGTACTACCGACTATGCACGCAACAGCAAGGGCAAGAGCGTACCTGTAAAAGAAGTAGGATGGGCAGCTGCCAATGAAACTCCAACTCATCTCGTATTACAGTTCTCTTCCTCTCATGGCGGAGCATATATCGGAACTCCAGGAAACACATTCTGGATAGACAATGTGGGACTCGTTTATTAATCGCGTCCCACACCTTATTATATATATAAGAAGCAACAATATCTTATTTAGGAAAAATAGTATCATGAAGCAACTACTCATGTGCCTCATCTGGCTTGCTTTGTCAGAACCTTCTTGTGCCAAAGCGCGAACTGATTATCTTCCAGAAGACAGCATCCATGTAATGACTGCCGAGGAGTCTGATACCCTCAACACTCCTGCGAAAAAGAAATCTCTCATAACGAGATTTCTCGACTATTTCAATGATGCCAACAAAAACAAGAAGCATAAGAAATTCGACTTCAGCATCATCGGCGGTCCACACTACAGTACCGACACCAAACTGGGGTTAGGACTTGTGGCTGCAGGACTCTATCGTACCAACCCCAATGATACGATCCTGCCTCCTTCCAACGTGTCTCTCTTCAGCGATGTAAGCACTGTAGGATTCTACATGTTAGGCATCAGGGGTACCCACATTTTTCCACAGGATAAGTATCGTGCCGACTATACCGTCTATTTCTATTCCTTTCCCTGCGACTACTGGGGCATGGGATACGACATGGGAAATGACGACAGTAACAAGAGTGAGATGAAGCGATGGCAAGCCCGCATCAAGGGTAGTTTTCTCTTCCACCTGGGAAGCAACTTCTACATCGGTCCTATGGTGAGCTATGACTATGTGATAGGTAAAAACGTAGAACGACCAGAACTGCTCAACGGCATGGACAGGCATACCTGGAATTTAGGTGCCGGTTTCTCTGCCGTCTATGATTCAAGAGATGTGCTTACCTATCCACATCAAGGTCTCTACATCAATCTGACCCAATGTTTCCGACCACGCTTCATGGGCAACGATTATGCTTTCAGTACCACCGAACTACAAGTGGATGCCTACCAGAAAGTATGGAAAGGCGCCATCCTGGCAGAGGATTTCCGTACAATGCTCAATTTCGGCAACCCGTCTTGGGGCATGATGGCTCTCTTGGGCAACAGCAATTCCATGCGCGGATACTACGAAGGACGATATAGGGACAAACATAAGATGGAGGCGCAGGTGGAACTTCGCCAACATATATGGAAGCGCAACAGTCTGACCGTCTGGGTAGGTGCCGGAACCGTATTCAGCAAGTTCAGCAACATCCGTTCCCGACACATCCTGCCTAACTACGGACTGGGATACCGCTGGGAATTCAAGAAGAATGTAAATGTACGCCTTGACTACGGATTCGGAAAAGCAGGACAATCTGGATTCCTGTTTAGTATCAACGAAGCATTTTAATCAAAAAAATAATGAACTTTATCAATAAAGACAATTTCAATAAGCTACTCTATATCTATGCGACGCTGGCACTACTGTTGCCCAACATCGTTCTCTGTATCACGGAGCGCCTGTCATTCTGGTCGGGTATCACCAATATCATGCTGCCATTGGGCATCTATATGCTACTGATGTCACTCTGCAAGAAAACGGGCAAGATGATATGGATATGCTTCATCATGATCTTCTTTGCAGCATTCCAGCTGGTACTCCTCTACCTCTTCGGTAAAGGAGTGATAGCCGTGGATATGTTCCTCAACCTCGTAACCACCAATCCTGGTGAAGCTATGGAACTGCTCGACAATCTGGTACCAGCCGTTGCCGGAGTATTCATCGTATATCTACCGCTGCTCATCTTAGGAATCATATCCATCAGAAGCAAACGGTGGACTCCACTATCGAGCAACTGGCAAAGAAGAATGCATAAATGGGGAGCCTCAACAACGATAACAGGTCTGCTCTTCCTGGGCTTTACATACTGGTTTTCAGATGATTACAAGTTACAGGATCAGCTCTACCCTGCCAATGTGTTCTACAATCTCGGCTTAGCCGTGCAGCGCAACAACGCCTCAGTAAATTATCAGGAAGCCTCCCAGAATTTCCGATTCAATGCCACTTCTACCCATCCTGCCGATTCCTGTGAAGTATATGTGATGGTAGTGGGCGAAACAGCCAGAGCACACAATTTCAGTCTCTATGGTTACCAACGTGATACCAATCCACTGCTCAGCAAGACAGCAGGACTCATGGCATTCGACAAGGTGACAACCCAGTCGAATACAACCCACAAGAGCGTGCCGATGCTCCTTTCGGCAGCCTCAGCCAGCGACTTCGAGCGTCTGTTCCACGAAAAGGGAATCCTGGCAGCCTTCAGGGAAGCCGGTTTCCATACCGTTTTCCTGAGCAATCAACTCCCCAACCATTCCTTCATCGACTTCCTGGGTGAACAGGCTGACGAATGGGCTTTCATCAAAACCGGAGACAGAAACGAGGCTTTCGACAAGACGTATGGTCAAACATTCGACAAAATGTACGGGCAGGGAAAACTGGCCAAGATGGACGAAAAAGGCAATGTCTATGATGCAGACCTGTTGCCTATTCTCGACCAGATACTGAGCAGAAAACATCAGAAACTCTTCATCGTGCTCCATACATACGGATCACACTTCAACTATATGGAACGATATCCGCGAAACATGGCGCATTTCCAGCCAGACAGCCAGAGTGATGCGAAAGCAGAAAACCGCCGCGACCTGTTGAACGCTTACGACAATACCATCCGCTATACCGACTACGTATTGCACAGCATCATCGAACGTCTGCAGAAGAAAGGCGGCATGAGTGCCATGCTCTATACAAGCGACCACGGAGAGAATATCTTCGATGACAGCAGGAAACTCTTCCTACATGCCGCACCACGTGCTTCGCATTATGAACTGGACGTACCTTTCCTGATTTGGACATCAAGGAGTTATGAGCATCAGGAACCAGGAGTAGATGCGGCTCTCTCCCAGAATAAGCATAAGAAGATACAAAGCAGCCGTTCTGCCTTCCACACGATGCTACAGCTCGGCGGCATTGCCACCCGATACCGTATAGACAGATATTCCGTAGCCAATTCGGGCTATCATCCAAAGCCTCTGCTGTATCTCAACGACCATGATGAAGCAATTCCGCAAGCCGACTGTGGATTTGACAAATAGAAAACCAGATAAAAGAAAACAAGAAAGAAGCTTGATAGATAAAATGAAAAATAATTCATTTTTTATCTCTTTTACGAAAAAAAGTAGTATCTTTGCCCTTGAAAGTGTCATAAGGATACTTTCAAGGGCAAATGCATTCATATAGATGAATCTAAAATATAAACAACAAAGAATTAAACAATAAAGTTTAAACATACATTAAAGACTAAAAAACAAAAGAAATGGAACAGATTAAAAACGATCAGCTCACATTGGAGATTTCATCTCTCGGCGCAGAACTTCAGAGTATCAAGGATGCCAATGGTAATGAATATCTTTGGGATGGTGACGAGAAGTACTGGAATCGCCACTCACCAATCCTCTTCCCTATCGTATGCGGTTTGTGGAAGAACACCTATCGCATTGACGGCAAGGAATATACACTCACACGTCATGGCTTCGCCCGTGATACAGAGTTCAAGTTGGTTGGCAAAACTGCTGACCGTCTCACCTTCGCCCTCATCGATAATGAGGAGACCCTGAAGAATTATCCTTATCATTTCAATCTTGCCATCTCTTACCGTCTGGAAGGCAACGAGATTCACGTTATCTGGCATGTAGAAAACACCGATGACAAGGAAATCATGTTCCAGATTGGCGGTCACCCTGCATTCCTGGTTCCAGGTTGCAAGAAGGGCGAGGAAATGAAGGCTACCCTGAAACTCGACAACAAAGCACCTGTTCGCCTGTATGGTAACGTGGGCGGATGCATCGACCGCCAGGCTAAGGAGACCGTGGAAACTGAGAAGGGTATCTGGGAAGTAAACGAGGAGACATTTGCAGAGGATGCGGTAATCTTCGACAAGAGCCAGGTAAAGCAGGTGAGCATTCTCAACGAACAGGGTGAACCTCACGTAACATTAGAATTCAAGACTCCTGCCGTAGGCATCTGGAATCCAACAGGCAAGCATGCTCCATTCGTCTGCATCGAACCATGGTATGGATTGAACGACTGGGCAGAGTTTGACGGCGAATTTAAGGACAAATATCTGATGAACCGCCTCCAGCCAGGAGCAAGTTTCATGAGTGAGTATATTATTAGAATCGAAAAATAACATACAACAACTTAATATTCAACATTAAACATTACAAAAAATGAAAGAAGAAATGAACCTCCCCGAAAACGCTTTCAGAGAGCTGAAAGACGGGGAAGAGTACAAGCCACTGATGTCGCCCGACAAGGTTTATCCTGAGGTGAACGGATGGTCAGTGACTTGGGGTATCGTGATGGCGATCATCTTCTCTGCCGCCGCAGCCTATCTGGGTCTGAAGGTCGGTCAGGTTTTTGAGGCAGCCATCCCTATCGCTATCATCGCAGTAGGTGTCAGCACCGCTACCAAGCGCAGCAAGGCTCTTGGCGAGAATGTCATCATCCAGAGTATCGGTGCCTGTTCGGGAGCTGTGGTAGCAGGTGCTATCTTCACCTTGCCCGCCATCTATATCCTGCAGGCTAAGTATCCAGACATGACAACTTCATTTATGAAGATCTTCATGGCTTCGGCTCTCGGTGGTGTGCTCGGCATCTTGTTTCTGATACCTTTCCGCAAGTATTTCGTAAGCGATATGCATGGCAAGTATCCTTTCCCAGAAGCGACTGCTACCACACAGGTACTGGTAAGCGGTGCCAAGGGCGGCGATCAGGCAAAACCTTTGCTTATCGCTGGTCTGGTAGGTGGTCTCTATGACTTCATCGTTGCCAGCTTAGGATGGTGGAACGAAAACTTTACTTCCCGTGTAGTCGGTTGGGGTTGCGACCTTGCTGACAAGGCAAAACTCGTATTCAAGGTGAATACTGGAGCTGCCGTACTCGGTCTGGGTTACATCATCGGTTTGAAATATGCCTTCTACACCTGCTTGGGTTCACTCGTCGTATGGTGGTTGATCGTACCAGGTATGAGCATTGCTTTCCACGACAGTGTGCTGAGTGCCTGGGATCCAAGTATCGTGAAAACCGTAGGGGCTATGAGTCCTGAAGAAATCTTCAGAGCATACGCCCGCAGTATCGGTATCGGTGGCATTGCCATGGCAGGTATCATCGGTATCATCAAGAGTTGGGGTATCATCAAGAGCGCTGTAGGTTTGGCAGCACAAGAACTGAAGGGCAAGAGCGATGTGAACGAAAACGTGAA
>CAMBBY010000105.1 GCA_945863825.1 uncultured Prevotella sp.
TTGTCGTTTTACAAGTAAATTCCCACGAAACCCTATAGGTTGCGGATTTGAGGTTGACAAAAGAAGAGTTTGAAAATTGGAAGTCGCAATTTGCGACATCCAATTCAATAGTTATGGGTGCTCGTAAAAGACCTTACGCTTTCACAGAGCAAGGAGTTGCTATGCTTAGTGGGGTTTTGAAGTCATCGACTGCTGTTGAAGCAAACATCCGCATCATGCGAGCATTCGTATCTATGCGCCATTTTATGGTGAACAATGTGGCGTTTTTCCAACGATTGGAAACAATCGAATTTAATCAGTTGGAGTCTAATAAGGTTCAGGCGAAGATTCTTGCTCATCAAGAAGTACAAGACCATCGCATTGACGAAATTTTCCGTCGCTTGGACGAAGGAATGTACAAACCGAAGCAAGGAATCTTCTTTGATAACCAAATCTATGATGCTTATTCCTTTGTCTCTGAACTCATAAAAAGTGCCAAGCAGCGTATCATCCTCATAGATAATTATGTGGATGAATCTGTATTGACCTTGTTGGATAAGCGAGGTGAGAATGTTTCAGCTTGCATCTATACCCAGCAGATAAACCGACAGTTTCGTCTTGATATAGAACGTCATAACAGCCAATATCCACCTATAGAGGTTACCTTGTTCCGTCGCTCTCACGACCGTTTCCTTTGCATTGATGATATAGTTTATCATGTAGGTGCATCCATCAAAGACCTTGGTAAGAAGTGGTTTGCTTTTTCTAAGATGGAAGATTTCAATCCAGAGGAACTTGTGACGAGAATCAATAATGCTATTTGATGTCAAATTTTGCGACTTTAAATAATTATCAAAGCTCAATCGTGAGTAAAAGTGCAACGTGGCGTTGCACTTTTGTCTTGCTTTTTAGTGTGCCTTAACGTATGATATTTTATTCAACCATGAAAATAATCCACGAAAAACATACAACTTATCATTATTTTCACTATCTTTGCATCCGATACCACTCTCGCTCACGCCGTATCGAGGCATTTGGAGGTGTTTGTAGAGCTTTTTTTTAGCCGAGATGGGAAATATAAAGGTAAGTGGGATAAATGGTGTCACGACATAATATAAAGGCGTTTACTTGACGCTTTGTTCTTGACGAATCGGAACTTCGCAAACTTCGTACACAGTCTTGAGCATAGCAACGGTAGATGCCCTCGGGATGTGATATATTTCGCATCCCTTTACTGGTATGGCTTATTGCGTCTTGCGATGAGTCTTATATCCGTATAGGGAGAAGTGTATACATATCGGCGTGGGCTTCGACGTTGCTCGTTCAACTGTGTGGGCAATGCGAAGGCCTCGATTCGTGGGACGGGTAACAGGTAGAATCCCACGTTTTTTATTTTGCCGTCTGCTAAAAGTATATTAATCGCCAGTTGGGGATTCGGTGGCAAAGTATTACGAATATGCAAAAAGATTTATTAAGACAAGATGTAAATCAACAGTTGTCAGGTCGAGAGTTTGACAATTGCAGCTTTTATCGTTTGAAAGAACCAAATACATACCTATGTCTTCATAAGGGTGATTGTTGGGAAAATTCATTTATTGTGTTTCAGAAAGATGATGAAATCAAAATCATGAAAGGGGAAACCTATGAGTGGTTAGATGCAATAACGACTAATAGAGGCAAAATGGCAGAATGGTTTGATGCAGAAGAAACAAATGTAATTAATGGTACAGAGGTAATTTCTGTAGAGATAAATGAAAAGCTAAAAAATGCAGTATTGAAATGTTTGGAAGAGATAAGTAGCAAATAGTGTTTTCTTTTTCTCGACTAAGAAATATGTCTAATAAAAAAATAATATTTATGAAACAAAAACTACATTCTTTATTGCTCATGGTGGTATTACTGTCATGGAGCATGGTGATTGCCGCATCAGACTTTGATGATGGCATCTTGAAGTATACGATTACTTCCCCTTCAAATTTGGAGGTGCGATGTGATGGTTTGAATAGAGAGCATAGGAACGATGAAGATGTTTCGATACCTTCTACTGTTAATTACAATAACAGAACTTATACCGTAACAGTGATAGGACAAGGTGGTTATGATTCGTATGGTTCGGGTTCTTCTAATTCTTTTAGCTCTAATTTGAAGAGTATTCAACTACCTAATTCAATAGTAGAAATAAATTCTTATTGTTTTTATAAATGCTCTAATTTGTCGGAGATAAATATACCTAATAGTGTTACAACAATCAAAGAGAGAGCTTTCTCATGTTGTGATTTAACTTCATTGGTTATTCCTAAGAGTGTAAAGAAGATTGATGATTATGCTTTTGGTTGGAATAAGCATTTGATGGAAGTGTTCTTTTTGGGTAGTGAAAGACCTGAAATTAGAAGTAATGCTTTTGACTATTGCCATTCAGCCTTAACTTTATACGTTCCAAACAAAGAGGCATACGGAAACGCAAAGAGAATGGTACAGTACGTTTCTTTCCCAACAAGCACCTACACCTATACAGGTATGTCTCCAAAGTTGGAGTGGCAGAACAACTTAAAAGGCTATACTGCCACATTGGAGGATGTTTCTGCTTTGGATAAGAACGTAGGCGCACATTCTACTAATGTAAAGGTAAGATATTCTAATGGGGTTGACATTACTGTAGAAATCCCTTACGAATATACGATAACTCCTGCTCCTTTGTCATTGACAGTGAATAATGCAACACGTGAGTATGGAAATCCTAATCCTGAGTTTTCAAGTGTAATCACTGGCTTTGTAGAGGGAGAAAATGCGGAAAACCAAAATATGAAAGTGGATTATACTTGTGATGCAGATGGGCAGAGCAATGTTGGTAATTATCGTATCTTGGCTTCTGTAAACGCTCCAAACTATGAAGTAACTTATCATTATGGAACGTTGGCGGTAACTAAGGCACCACTTACATTAAAGGTAAAAAATACTTCTCGCCTGTATGGTGATGAAAATCCTCAGTTTGAGTTGATATATACTGGTTTGCGCAATAATGAAACATCGCCAACTTGGACACAAGCCATCAAAGTCGCAACTACAGCAACCAAGAAATCTCATTGTGGAGTTTATCCTATAACTGTAAGCGGTGGAGCTTCACAAAATTACCAAGTTGTGGAATATACCAATGGTGAATTGACTGTCAGCAAGCGCCCTCTTACTGTAAAAGCTATAGATTACGAGCGTTCATATGGTGAAGCTAACCCTGCATTTAAGATAGCATACGATGGTTTTGTCAATTCGGATAACGAGAGTTGTATTTCTCCAAAGCCAACTTTGAGTTGTGAGGCAACTAAGGAATCGAATGCTGGCACTTACAATATTCTTGTAACTGGTGGTAAGGCTGATGATTATGCCATTACCTATCAATATGGTAAGTTGAAGGTAAATCCGTTGCTTTTAGGCTTCAAGGAAACTTATAATTCCGTAACCTATAATGACATGTCTAAGAGTATTTCGGACTTGGTTTTTCAGCATATTCCTGAATTGAATATGAAGTATGATATTTCAGACTTGAAAATTGATCTTTGGGCATTGGATAGTGAAAATAAATATTCTCAGCATGTTTGGAATGTTTCTTCGGGTAGTTATTCTGGTAGTTATGTTAATTATATCGCAGATGGTGCTACTGATGTGGGAAAATATATCATAACTATAACAGGTATTAAAACACCTAATCCTAATATGAAATTAGACTCTAAAACGGCTCGTGCTTATCTTACAATAGAAGAAGCTAGTAATAATTTACAGTGGAATGACGATGATGTTATAGAAGTATAAATGGGTAAAGCAAAAGAGCTAAATATTGCTTATGATGCGGATTTATATAGCATGTTCAATCTCGGGTTTGATGAAAGTGTCATACAAGTACGTGCTTCAAATAAGGAAACTAATCATGCTAAATGGTATGTTGTTGGTTTGCAAGAAGGTATTACAAAATTAAGTTTCAATATCAGCTCTAGGAAGAATGATTGGGGCTTTTATAATTTTGGTAATTCTCAAACGATAACAAAAACCATTAAAGTTATAACTCCTACAGGTATTGGGCAGATTTCAAATAATAATGATGTCAAAGAAGTCTCTCGCTATTCTGCTAATGGCCAGCGCTTAACTGCTCCAACCAAGGGCTTGAACATCGTGAAGTATAGCGATGGAAGCGTGAGAAAAGAAATGGTGAAGTAGAAGTTAGTGTATAAGAACAAGAATAATATAAGAATAAGTGGTTGTTTCCTTTGTGGGAATAACCACTTTTCTCTTTTTTGAGAAGCCGATTACCTGCATCAACACGTATCATTATACTAAAAGAGTAAAAAAGCAACAAATACCTTTCTGAATATTTGGAAGTAACTAATATTTGCCTTATTTTTGCAGCATGGATGAAGAAGAGAGAACAGGTCGAACTTTTTGGACCGATCAAGTCCAAGCCTGCTTGGTCGAATTCAAAGTCTGCGAGAAAAGGCAAATAAAACATATCTTCAATTACAAACATAAAGCAAACAGTACAGCAATGAACAAATTAAAAACTATCTATCTATCGCTTCTGTTCTTCTTGGCGATGAACATGATGGGCGGAGTGAATGCGATGGCGGAGAACTATCCCTATCGCAGTGATTATCTTTGGCTTACCGTGCCCGATCATGCCGACTGGCTCTATCGCACTGGGGAGCAGGCTAAGGTGGAAGTAAGCTTCTACAAGTATGGAATACCTCGTGACGGCGAGGTGAAGTATGAAATAGGCGATGACCTGCTCAAGGCTGATAAGCAGGGAAGCTTCAGACTGAAGAATGGGCGCGCCATCGTGAACATCGGAACCCGAAAGGCTCCGGGATTCAGAGACCTGAGATTATCTTATCAGCTTGATGGCAAAACCTATCAGCATCATGTGAAAGTGGGATTCTCGGTGGATAAGATTCAGCCTTATACCCAGGAACCTAAGGATTTCGACAGTTTCTGGCAGGAGGCGAAGGATGAACTGAAGAACGTTCCCTTGAGCTACACCAAGGAACTCGCCAAGGAATACTGTACCGATAAGATAGATTGCTATCTCGTAAAACTTCAGATAGATAAGATGGGACATGTGATGTATGGCTATCTTTTCTATCCCAAGAATGCCAGCCAGGGCAACCATCCCGTGGTGCTCACCCCTCCGGGAGCCGGCATTAAGACCATCAAGGAACCTCTGCGCAACAAGTATTATGCAGAGAACGGATTCATTCGCTTCGAGATAGAAATCCATGGCCTCGACCCACGTCTTCCTGCCGAAACCTTCCTGGAGATAAGTAAGGGATTCAACGATGCAAACGGGGGATATCTTGCCAATGGCTTGGAAGATAAGAACCGCTACTACATGCGCCATGTGTATCAGGGATTGGTGCGCTGCATCGACTTCCTTACCTCGCTCCCTGAATGGGATGGAAAGAATGTGGCTGTGCAGGGCGGAAGCCAGGGCGGCGCCTTGGCAATTATCGCAGCAGGCTTGGATAGCAGAGTAACCCAGTGTGTGGCTAATCATCCGGCGCTCAGCGATATGGCTGCATACGTTGAGAAGGGAAGAACGGGCGGATATCCTCACTTCAATAAATATCATGAGATATTGAAGAACAAGGATTGTCTCAACACCCTGGCTTATTATGATGTGGTGAACTTTGCCCGCAAGGTAAAGGCGCCTACTTATCTTACATGGGGATATAATGATAATACCTGTCCGCCAACCACCAGCTACGCCGTGTGGAATACCCTGAAATGCGAGAAGGAATCGCTGCTTACTCCTATCAACGAGCATTGGACAACCACCGATACCAATCGCAACCAGATGGAGTGGATTAAGAAGCATCCTGTCTCTTATACACATCTGACGCTGCCGACGATACTCCTTGTGTAGA
>CAMBBY010000106.1 GCA_945863825.1 uncultured Prevotella sp.
CTACACAAGGAGTATCGTCGGCAGCGTCAGATGTGTATAAGAGACAGCTATAACAGCCTGGAGGATGCCAAGAATGGCGCCAATGCCGAGGAGGTAAGACCCAATTACGTACAGCTGCCTGATGGCTCTTACGTTTATGAGTTTACCAAGGAGATGGCAGCAGCTGGTGATGTTTACTTCCAGTTTATTGAGTCATACGGTGCTACCGGCTTCACATGGATGGATAACGAGGCAACTGGCATCTGGAACATCGAGGCTGCTGGCGACAGCAAGGTATCTATCTTCAAGATGGATGGTACTCAGGTGAACCAAATTTCAGGCAATGGTGTATATATCATCAAGTCGAACGGTAAGACCAAGAAGGTTGTCATTAAGAAATAATGGTTTGTAGTATGATGATACATATATAATAAGAAAAGGTGCAAGTGGGGTGAAAAACTCCGCCTGCGCCCTTTTTCGTCAAAGTATCACTTGCTATAGACCTGTTATTACGACAGAAAAAGAGAAGAGAATTAAGCATTTATTAATATACACATTAAAAAACGAGAAAACTATGAGAGGTCTCAAAAGACTGCTTTTGGCTTCCGTATTGTGTGCGGGATATACCCAAGCCACTTGGGCTATCAAGGCATATCCCCATCCAATCATGATGCGGCAGCCTGACGGCACCACCTTGTTGGTAAGAATACAAGGTGATGAGAATTTCCACTTCGTTACCACCACGGATGGATTTCTCCTGAACAAAGACAAGAAGGGTTATTTCTGTTACGTGGATTACGACAAGAAAACCCAGAAGAAAGTGATGACCAAGCAGAGAGCACACAATGTGGATGTGCGCTCCGACAAGGAGAAGAAACTCTTGGAGTCATTGACCAGTGCGAAAGATGCCACTGTCGACATCTTGAGCAGAACCCCTATCATGAAGAAGGCACCTAACAAGTTCCTGAG
Source organism: uncultured Prevotella sp. (assembly GCA_945863825.1). Lineage (GTDB taxonomy): Bacteria > Bacteroidota > Bacteroidia > Bacteroidales > Bacteroidaceae > Prevotella. Next base: position 949 of record CAMBBY010000106.1, read on the forward strand.
CCGCCGCATCGTGGCTCCCCGCAAGTATGCTGCTGAAACACGAAGCGGCGAAGCTGCTGTCAAGGAATCGCAGTATCTTGTGGTCCTGGTTAACTTCCAGGATAGCGTATTGCGCCACACCCAGCAGGACTTCGACCACTGGCTGAACCAGCCTGGCTACAGCGAGAACGGTGGAACGGGTAGTGTGAAGGATTACTACCGCGACAATTCCATGGGTCAGTTTATCCCTAACTTCAAGGTAGTGGGGCCATACACCCTTTCCAAGCCTACGGCTTACTATGGCGGCAACAGCAGCAGTACCAGCGGTACTGATACCAACCCACGCGACATGGTGAAGGAGGCTGTGGAACTCGCCAAGAAGAACAATCCTGATCTGGACTTCCGCCAGTTTGATAACGATGGCGATGGCATCATGGACAACTGCTACGTAATCTATGCCGGTTACAGCGAGGCAAGTACAGCCAATGGCGATGATATCTGGCCACACAGCTGGTATCTGGACGACAACACCACCATCGATGGCGTACAGATTCACGACTATTCCTGCTCTGCCGAGCTGGTAGGTATGCCTGGAGCTCCTGTAGTTCCATCTATGGATGGTATCGGAACCTTCACCCATGAGTTCGGTCATGTGCTGGGTCTCAAGGATATGTACGACACCGATGATACCAGCAATGGTAAGGGTATCGACCCGGGTGCCTACAGCCTTTATGCTTCAGGTAGTTACAACAACGATAGCCGCACTCCTCCTTGCCTGATGGCATTCGAGCGTATGCAGATGGGCTGGATGAAGGAAGGCGAGGACATCGTAGAGGTGAAGAACCCTGAGGATGTTACCCTGACTTCTATCGCCGACAACAAGGCGCGCTTCATCAACTGCCAGCCAGACCGTACACCTGGTACAGGTATGGAGTGGTTCATCCTGGAAAACCGCCAGCAGACGGGTTGGGACAAGTATATCCCGGGTCATGGTCTGCTCATCACTCATTACGACTATACCGATGAGATGAAGAAAGACTGGTGGGATATCAACGGGCCAAACAACAGCGCCAAGCATCGCTGTATGTATATCGTGCCAGCCGACGGCATCGACAACGAGGTGACCCGTAGCGGCGATACCTATCCGGGTAAATCAGCCAGTACATCTTTCACAGATACCACCACCCCTAGTTCTCTGAATTGGGAAAAGGAGCCGGTTAACGTGCCTATCACCAATATCATGGAGCAGGATGGCAACGTGATGTTCCAGGTTAATGTCGGTACCAGCAAGTTGAACTTCATCAAGACACTTGTGCCAGAGAAGATTTACGATACACAGGCAACCTTCAAGGCAAACATCGAGAGCAACAAGGTAGATGTGGATGAGGTAGGCTTCTGCTGGAAGGAAGGCGCTTCTGCCGACCCAACTCTCACCGATGGTGTGAGCGCAGCAGGCAAGGTAGAGAATATCAAGGCAGCTTCTTTCACAGCCAAAGGTCTGCAGTCAGGAACCACCTACAGCGTACGCTCTTACATGAAGATGAGCGATGGCAGCGTGGTATATGGTTCACCGGTTCCATTCACCACCGAGTGGGCATACGCCAACGTAACCCTGGATACCCCATTCTACGGTAACTTCCTGAGCTGGACCGACGGCAACCCTGACGGATGGCAGATTATCGACCACAATGGCGATGGTACCACCTGGTATCAGGACGAGGGTGCCCAGGCCGTTCACTATTCTCTGAACTATTGGAATGATGCAGATGATTATCTCATCAGCCGTCGCCGCTTCCACGTGCCAGAGAAGGGCGTGATGTTCTTTACCCGTGGTGTGACAGAGGAGAATGGTGTGGAAGACCTGGAGGTATTGGTTTCTACCAAGACCAACGATCTGAACGATTTCCACCTCGTAAAGCGTTTCTCTTTTGCCGATTACTTTGGAAGTCAACATGCAGAGGAGGTAGATTTGAGCCAGTTTGCCGGAAAGGATATCTATATTGCCTTCCGTGTCTGCTCAGAGAGAATGCAGAACGACCTCTGGTTGTGGAACGTGATGGTAACACAGAAGCTCGATACACCTAAGGACGTGAAGCTGGAGAGAACCAGTGAGAGCGTGCTTACTGCATCATGGAGCCCTGTGGAAGGTGCTGATAATTACTATCTCTGCCTGAGTAGAGAGACCAATAAGACCAACTCGCAGACCGTGTTCACCCCAATGGATTTCTATCAGAATGTAGAGGGTGATGTAGTTCTGGGCACAGGTTCTATCCAGTTCCGTAGCAATGGTTCCGTTACTCTGAAGGATTGTCCTGACGGTATCAAGGACTGCAAGTTCATCGTCACAACATCCGGTCCGCTCGGTTCTTCTGAATTGAGTATCGAGGGTACAGAGGATGGCAAGACATGGAATGCTGTGGGAGCTAAGATTACCTTGAAGGAATATGATTCTGAAGGTCAGGAAGAGGATTACTCTACTTATCTGGAGAACAAGAAGTACAGACAGCTGCGCTTCAAGTTCAAGAATGGCGGTAGAAATGGCCGTATCAAGTATCTCACACTTACCTACAACGACGGTAAGGTTTATGAGGACTTGGCAGCCGGTTCTGTAGGAAATGCCACAGCGATTCCTATTACCAACAAGGAAGACGGCGAGTATGATGAGGGCAAGTACCGTGTTTGGGTAGCTTCAGGTAAGGGCAACCTTTACTACGATGAGTCTGCACCTGTTTACTACCAGGCAAATACCTCTACAGGCATCCACGATGTCATCGAGGGTACCGGCATCGGCATCAGCGTGAATGGTGGCAATATTCAGGTAGATGGCATCAAGGCAGGCTACACCGTTACCTGTACATCTGCTGCCGGCATTCAGCTCTATACTGCTGAGGCCCACTCTGGCAGTCTGAACTTCCAGGTTCCTGCAGGCACTGGCATGGCTATCATCAGCGTAAGCGGCGAGGGCAAGACCCATCGCAGCAAGATTATCATCAAGTAATAAACAATAGCTAATAGCATCAAATAGAACATTTATGAAACATTATAAATATTCTGCCATCTTGTTGGCTGCCATGACCTGCGGAGCTGTATGGGCTTCGGTGGATGCGCTGACTGATGGAAAGAAGGGTGAAGGCGAAAAGGTGAAGCCATCGGAGAATTTCGTGGCTCAGTCTCGCAAGGCACCTGTCGTTCGCTATACCAAAATGAAGGTGGAAGGCAATGCCGAAGGCGTGCCTTACGGACTCCAACTGATGGGTGTGAACGACAAGACGGTGAAGTTGAGCTGGATTTCACCAGAAAAGACCGATGGCTACTTCGATGATTTCGAGAATCATCAGGACTTTGCCATCAATTCAGCCGGTAACGTGGGCTGGTCGTATATCGACGCCGATAATAACAATACCTATACCTGGCAGGCTTGTACCTTCCCAACTCAGGGTCAGAAGATGGCTTTCGTGGTCGTGAACCCTTGGGAAACCTCTCCTGCGGTGAACGAGAATCCAAATTTTCAGCCTTATTCTGGCAAGAAGATGCTGGTGGATTTCAGTTCTATCGACGATAAGAACAACGACTACATCATTTCGCCAGAGTTGAACTTCGACCGGGACTTCCAGTTTAGTTTCATGGCTCGCACTTACAAGATTGAGGGCGACAACTTTGCCGCTGAGCGTGTTCGCGTAGGTTATTCTACTACCGGCAAGCGTCCTTCCGACTTCAAGTATGTGAACGAAGGTCCATACGTGGAACTGCCTGCGGCTTGGACACTCGTGAAGTATAACATTCCTAAGGAGGCGAAGTATGTAACCATCAACTGCGTTTCTGAGAGTGGATTCATGATGATGCTCGACGACATCTTCGTGGGAACCAACAAGATTCGTCCTACTCAGAGCACGAAACAGCTGGCTGCTGCCAACCCTGTGGTGGGCTTCAACGTTTATCGTAATGGCCAGAAGGTGAACGAGACTCCGATGGATTCTGCGCGCTTCACCGATAATGTGCCAGACTATGCTGACTATACCTATACGGTGACTGCCGTTTATCAGAATGGTCAGGAGTCTGCCCAGAGTGAACCTCTGAAGGTGAGCGTTCCGGATATCCGCCTGTTGCCTTTCGAGGACGACTTCGACGACTGGACGCTCCATGCCGACAAGTGGACTACCGTGAACCTCGACAACAACAAGGAGAGCAAGTGGTCTATCGACTACTACGAGTATGGATTGGTTGACCCATCCGCTACCTACAGTTGGTCGGCTTTGACCAATTACAACCAGGCACTGGAGAGCCGCGAGCTGAATACTCCAAACAAGGACAATACCTACCTGCGTTTCAACCTGCGTCTCCGCAACAGTCAGCAGACCAATGTTGACTACATGGAGGTAGAGTTTAGCTGCGATGACGGAAAGACCTGGGAAGGTCTCGATGTATTCGACAACTACTCTGGTGGCTTCGATTGGACAACTTATACCTATCCTATCGGTGAATATCTGAGCAATAACCTGTTCAAGATCCGTTTCCGTGCGCATGGCGACTATGCCAAGTGGATTAACTATTGGTACGTAGATGACGTGAAGGTATGGAACCCGGTTTGGGCGAAGGGACAGTTGAGTGTCAAGACTCCAACAGGTACTATCTCAAGATGTCCTGTTACCCTGACTGGCGATAACGGTGCTGTTATCAGCAAGACTACCGACAAGAATGGTGTACTCAAGCTCGACCAGATAGAGGAGGGTACCTATACCGTAAGCATCATCCGTGAGGGCTACAACGAGTATAAGGGAAAATGGACCGTCAAGGCCGATGGTACTAACAACTTCATAGCCAACCTGGAAGCTCCAAAGTTAGCGTTTTCTACCAACGCTGTGAGTGCAGACCTGGAGGCTGAGGCTAACCTGTCTCTTATACACATCTGACGCTGCCGACGATACTCCTTGTGTAGA
>CAMBBY010000107.1 GCA_945863825.1 uncultured Prevotella sp.
GCTCGCCCCACCAGCAGTATTTCGCCAACCGCTCGTTTATCGCCAAGCAGGTGGGTAATGTGCGTGATGTCGGTGCTGAGGTGGGTTATACCTGGAACGTGGGGTTCCCTATCATCGTGAATGCGGGTGTGTTCAACGGCTCCGGTCTTACCAACCAGAAGGATTACTGGACCAAGGGCATCAACTATTCTGCCAAGGCGCAGTTCCTCTTCCCGAATGTGAATCTCGTGCTGAGTACGCAGAAAATCAAGCCTTCTGACGTCACCGTCAATATGTATGATGCGGGTGTTACCTTTCATCGTGGCGGTCTGATCGCTGAGGTGGAGTACCTCTACAAGCATTATTCCAAGAATGCGTTTCATGATGTGCACGCCTTTGACGGGTTTGTATGCTATGATATTCCGGTGGCCAACCAGAAATGTCTGATCAGGAAGGTTTCTCCATTGGCAAGATATGATTTCATGAGCGACCACAGTGATGGCACCCGATATGGGGCTACGGATGAGGACCCTGGCGTGTTGAAAATCAACGACTATAAGCGCCATCGTGTGACTGGTGGTGTGACGCTCAGTCTTGCCAAGCCTTTCATCTCTGACATCCGTATCAACTACGAGAAGTATTTCTATCGCAACGGCGGTGTGGCAAAGACTTCTGAGAAGGACAAGATTGTAGTAGAGTTTATGACTCGTTTCTAAAAGATTCAAGTTTCACAAGCTCAGAAGTTAAAGGAGTTAAAGGAGTTAAGACAACAGTCTTTTTGGCGTAGTTTTTTAAGCAGCAAGACATACGTCTTAACTCCTTTAACTTCCTGATATACGAAAGTTAAATAATAACTTTTGGTTTTGAAAAGTAATTCTCTATTAAGATTGAATGAATGACGGACGTGCAGCAGTCGCTTTTAGCAGATTGTTGCGCGTTTTTCTTTGTCAGTTCGGGGAAAAGTATTATTTTTGCAGATGGGTTCTTATATAATGAGAAATTAGAAATGAGAAATATGAAAAAACTGGATCATATCAAGGCAATCGCTTTTGATGCTGACGACACCCTCTGGGCCTTGCAGACTTACTTCGAGGAAGTGGAGGCTGAGTACTGTGACTTGCTTTCTGACTATGGAAGCAGGGAGGAAATCTCTGCTGCGCTCTTTGAGACGGAAGGGGGAAACATGGAGGACTTGGGATATGGTGTCAAGGCGTTCACCATCTCATTAGTGGAAAATGCCATCAAGGTGAGCGACGGAAAGGTGCCTGCCCGCGTGATAGGGAGAGCGGTGGAATTGGGAAAGACGCTGCTGAGACTGGATGCCAAACCGCTCGAAGAGGTGGAGGAGACTTTGGCAAAACTCAGAAAGACGGAATATAAGTTGGCGGTCTTTACCAAGGGCGAACTGCAGGATCAGGAGAATAAACTCTGGCGATCGGGACTGCAGCGATATTTTGATGTGGTGAGCATCGTGAGCGACAAGAAACCGGAAGCTTATCGCCGACTTTGTCGTGAGTTGGGCGTGCTGCCGGAGGAATTGGTGATGGTGGGCAACAGTTTCAAGAGCGACATTGCGCCTGCCCTCAAGATAGGAGCTTCTGCCATTCATATCCCATTTCATACGATATGGGCGCATGAAAAAACGGAGGAGTTCGAACATGAACGCCTCCGTCGTATTACTCATTTTTCGGAAATTCTCCATCTCGTTATTTAAGTTTCGCAAGTTCAGAAGTTAAAGGAGTTAAGACAATAGTCTTTTTGGCGTAGTTCTTAAGCTGCAAGACATACGTCTTAACTCCTTAACTTCCTTAACTCCTTAACTTCCTTAACTCCTTTAACTTCCTGATATGCAAAAGTTCAGTCGTTTAGTCTTGTTTCAAGGATTTCTCTCGGATTTCAAGCGATGAACGCATGAACTTTATTTGAGTTCTTCCTTGATTTTTTCTGCTGCTTTCTGGGCTGCTTTCTGGGCTGCGGCATTGGCAGTCCGCGCATTGGCCTTGCGGTGATAGCTCTGAATATTGCCCCGAGAATCACGGAGAGCGAGCGAATCATCCTTCATATAGACTAAAGAAAGCGTGTCGTAGGTGGTTTTCTTGTTGAAAACGACATTGTTAAACTCGTATCTTCCTTTCACTAAGATCAGCTTGCCGTTGTAGGCGTGCCACTCTGTGTAAAGGGGAACTTTAGGATATTCCACAGGACTGTCATCCTCTACCGAACTGTTGGTCGCCACCATTCCCACGGAGCGTGCTTCTCCCATTCGCTTGAGCGTAAATCCGTATTCGCGCGGAATCATGTAGGTTTCCACGATGCTGTCGGGCATATTGGCGAGAATGCGCTGCTGCTGCTTTTTGGAGAGATGGGTGACATCTCTGAGATGAGGCATCACCTGATAGGTCCAGGTGGCTTTCAGTTTGTCGAGGTCGATGACCATGCTTGCCTTATTCTTTTCCTTGGCAGGGATGATGCAGATCCAGTCGCCCACTTCGATATTGCCAAATACCTGGCGGTTGCGGTTGGCTTCGAGAATATTATATTTTACAGGATCGCCACCCTGATTGGGGAGCATGATTACTACGGAGTCTGTGCATCCCATGCAGGCAAGTCCGTAGATAGCTTTGTCGCCCTTGGCTGGTTTTGACATGCTGATGGGCAAGTTCTGCTGAGATACCGGTGGCTTGGGACCACGATGGCAGGAAAGCATGGCCAAGGTGGCAATGCCGAGAATGAATATACTCTTAATTTTCATAATAATCTATTGTTTATAGTGCAAAGATACATCAAATTGCGATAAATACAAAATAAATCCCTAAAACTTTTTATTTTTTGAGAGAAAAATCGTAATTTTGCACGGAGAAAATAATAACTTAAATTTTTGATGTAAAAATGTTGAGTAAGGATAGTAAGATTTACATTGCTGGGCATCATGGCTTGGTGGGTTCCGCTATTTGGAACAATTTGAAGAAACGTGGTTACAATAACTTAGTGGGCCGTTCGCATAAGGAACTGGACCTGACCGACCAATATGCCGTTCAGAAATTCTTCGATGAGGAGCGTCCGGATGCTGTGGTCTTAGCTGCTGCTTTCGTGGGCGGCATCATGGCCAATTCGCTCTACCGCGCCGACTTCATCATGCAGAACATGAAGATGCAATGTAATGTCATCAGCAATGCTTACAGTCATGGTGTGAAGAAGCTGCTCTTCCTGGGTTCTACCTGTATCTATCCGAAGGATGCACCGCAGCCTATGAAGGAGGATGTGCTCCTAACTTCTCCTCTGGAATATACCAACGAGGAGTATGCGATTGCCAAGATTGCCGGACTGAAGATGTGCGAGAGCTACAATCTGCAATATGGCACCAACTATATCGCTGTGATGCCTACCAACCTCTATGGTCCGAATGATAATTTCCACTTGGAAAACAGTCATGTGATGCCTGCGATGATGCGCAAGATCTATCTGGCTAAACTGATTCATGAGGGCGACTGGCACAGTATTGAGGTGGATATGAACAAGCGTCCGATCAACCCTACTGATAAACTGCGCGAACTCATCGGCGAGGGCAACGTGGATGGTCATAACGACCATGAGCGTATCCTGAAAGCCCTGGAGTTCTATGGTATATATAATAATAAGGTGGTGCTCTGGGGTACAGGTACTCCGCTGCGTGAGTTCCTCTGGAGCGAGGATATGGCGGATGCCAGCGTTCACGTGCTCCTGAATGTAGATTTCAAGGACATCATCGGTATCGAGAAATACAGTTCTGTTTTCTATGGTGCCAAGGTGGACGGTGCCGTTGACCGTAACAATTCTGAGGGTCGTGGCGGTGCCATTCCTTCGCTCGGTGAAATCCGCAACTGCCACATCAATGTGGGTACTGGTAAGGAACTTACTATCCGTGAACTCTCTGAACTGATCGTGAAGACGGTGGGCTTCGAGGGTACGGTGGAGTTTGATGCTTCTAAGCCAGACGGAACTCCAAGAAAGTTGATTGATGTAAGCAAGTTGCACTCGCTCGGTTGGACCCATCAGGTGGAAATCGAGGATGGTGTGGAGAAACTTTATGAATGGTACCAGGAGAGCTTGAAAGAATAGGAGTTAAAGAAGTTAAGAAGTTAAAGAAGTTAAGACAATTGCTTTTAGCTAAATCATAAAAAATGGAAGTAATCAAAACTGATATAGATGGCGTGCTCATCATTGAGCCTCGCATCTTCAAGGATGCCCGTGGCTATTTCTTCGAGAGTTTCTCTCAGCGTGAATTTGACGAGAAGGTGGCTCCGATACTGGGCCATCCTATCCATTTCTGCCAGGACAACGAGAGTATGTCGTCCTATGGCGTGATGCGCGGACTTCATTTCCAGCGCCCTCCATTCACCCAGTCTAAGCTGGTGCGCTGCGTGAAGGGTGCCGTGCTCGATGTGGCTGTGGATATTCGCAAGGGTTCTCCTACCTATGGCAAGCATGTGGCTGTGGAACTGACCGAGGATAATCATCGCCAGTTCTTTATTCCACGTGGTTTTGCCCATGGCTTTGCCGTACTCAGCGAAACTGCCGTGTTCCAGTATAAGTGCGATGAGTTCTATCATCCTGAGGCTGACGGGGGAATCTCTATCCTCGACGAGAGCTTGGGCATCGACTGGAAGATTCCTACAGAGCATGCTATTCTCTCTGAAAAGGATACCAAGCATGATATGCTGAAAGACTTTGACAGTCCTTTTTAAAAGGTAAAAAAGTAAAAAGGTAAAAAGGGCTTTGGAAAGGGCTTGAAAGGGCCTTTGGAGAAATGCTGATAAAGCTGGGTCTAATTGTAAATTGTAAATAGAAATGAATATATTAGTTACGGGTGCCAACGGTCAGCTCGGCAATGAGATGCGTATCGTTAGCAAGAATACTACTGATCATTATATCTTTACGGATGTCAATCAGGTGGAGGGTCTGGAGACTACTTATCTGGATATTACGGATATGGAAGCCATCCGAAAGATGGTGAAAGACAATGAGGTGCAGGCTATCGTCAACTGTGCTGCCTGGACCAATGTGGATGCTTGTGAAACCGATGAAAAGTTGGCTGCACTGGCTGAGAAACTGAATGCGGATGCGCCAGAAAATCTTGCCAAGGCTATGAAGGAAGTGGATGGTCTGCTCATTCAGATTTCTACCGATTATGTGTTTGGTAAGGAACCTTATAATGTGCCTTGCAATCCTGAACAGAAGGGCACTCCTACGGGCGTTTATGGTGCTACTAAGCTCCACGGCGAACAGAATATCATCGCCAGCGGCTGCAAGTATGTCATCATCCGCACCGCATGGCTCTATTCTGAGTTTGGCAAGAATTTCTGCAAGACTATGCTCAACCTGACTGCCACCAAACCGCATTTGAAGGTGGTATTCGACCAGTGCGGTACTCCTACTTATGCGCTGGATCTGGCTTATGCCATTGAGACCATCTTAGAGAAGATGAAGACGGCGGAGGAGCAGGAAAAACTGGTAGGAATCTATCATTTCTCCAACGAGGGAGTTTGCTCCTGGTATGATTTCACCCAGATGATAGCAAGAATCTCAGGACATACGGATTGCGACATCCAACCATGTTACAGTTCAGAATATCCATCTCCGGTAACCCGTCCGGCTTACTCCGTGCTCGACAAGCGTTCCATCAAGGAGACCTTCGGCGTGAAAGTGCCTTACTGGGTGGATTCACTTGAGAAATGTATTGCTCATCTGGAGGCTGCCAAGTAATATCCGGAACAGGAAGTACCTGATTACTGAACTTTCGTATATCAGGAAGTTAAAGGAGTTAAGGAAGTTAAGAAGTATGTCTTGCTGCTTAAAAAACTTCGCCAAAAAGACTATTGTCTTAACTCCTTTAAC